>NZ_JBSFPS010000037.1:0-46841 GCF_053588315.1 Streptosporangium sp. NPDC003464
GGCGGACGAGGTCGATGATCGTACGGTCTCCCGCGCCGTCGAGCGCGCTCAGCACGGCCGGGTCCTTGCAACCGATGACGCACACGTCGGCGTGCGCGAGCACGTCGTCGGCGGAGTTGCTCAGCAGGTCGCCCAGATGCGGCAGCCTGCTCTCGATGTAGTCGCGGTTGGCGCCCATCAGGCGTGACAGCGAGACGTTGGCGTCGTAGATGCGCAGGTCGTATCCCTTGCCCAGGAGGCGTTCGGCCAGCTCGACCAGCGGGCTCTCCCGCAGGTCGTCGGTGCCCGGCTTGAATGACAGCCCGAACAGCCCGACCCGGCGGCTGCCGGCCGCGGTCACCAGCTCGAAGGCGCGCCGCAGGTGGTCCTCGTTGGAGGGCAGGACGTGCGACAGCAGCGGCACCGAGACGTCGGCCCGCCGGGCGGCGTAGACCAGGCCCCTCAGGTCCTTGGGCAGGCAGGAGCCGCCGAAGGCGAAGCCCGGCCGCAGGTAGGCCGGGCTGATGTTGAGCTTGCGGTCGGCGAGGAAGACGTCCATCACCCGGTGCGAGTCGAGCCCGAGCGCCTGGCAGATCGCCCCGATCTCGTTGGCGAAGCTGATCTTCAGGCCGTGGAAGGCGTTGTCGGCGTACTTGGTCATCTCGGCCACCGCCATGGGGACCCGGAAGACCTCTCCCGGCAGACCCTCGTACAGCGCGGCGACCGCGTCACCGCTCGCGGTGTCGAACTCGCCGATGACGGTCTTGGGCGGCTCGAAGAAGTCGCGCACGCTCGTCCCCTCGCGCAGGAACTCCGGGTTGACCGCCACGCCGAAGCCGGTCCCGGCCTGTAGCCCGGACGCCCGCTCCAGGATCGGGATGAGCAGGTCGGCGCAGGTGCCGGGGAGCATGGTGCTGCGGAAGACGATCGTGTGCCGTCCGCTCTTGCCGGCCAGCGCCTGGCCGATCTGCTCGGCCACCCGCTCCAGGTAGGTGGTGGACAGGCTGCCGTTCGGCGCGGACGGCGTGCCCACACAGATCAGCGAGATCTCGGTCTCGCCGATCGCTCCGGCGACGTCGGCGGTGGCGCGCAGCGCGCCGCTCCGCACGACCTCGGCGGTCAGCTCGCCGATCCGCTCCTCGACGACCGGCGCCTGGCCGCGGGCGATGAGGTCGATCTTCGTGGGGTTGACGTCGACACCGATCACCTGGTGTCCGCTGGCCGCGAGACAGGCCGCGGAGACGCAGCCGACGTAGCCGAGCCCGAACACGCTGATTCTCATTGTGCGCTGCCTCCATCGCGTCACTTGCCGGCTGGGTTGCGGGGCAGGAGGCGTTTTCCAAAGCCTTGCCCGGATCACCCGTTAGTCGGATGATTTCCTGCGATCGTTACGATTTCGAGAAGTGACCGCCCCGGAAGAGCGGGCGTGATTACTGACGTAATGTGCGGATTTTTCGCGCGATATGGCGCAAACCAGGGCCGAATGCGGATGATTTCGCTGTGGCGACCATGGAGTCCCGGGCCCGCCGCAGCGTCTGCCGGGCCGAGCTCCGGGTCACCATCCCCTGGCACACCGGTGTCTCGCCCGTCTTGGCGCGCCGTTTGTACTCGTCGTCACCCCGCCCGAGGTCGATCCGCGTGACGCCGAGGGCGGGAGCGGCGCAGACGAGCTCGCGCAGCAGCATCCAGCCGGGGGCGAGCCCGGCGAAAGCCGGGTCGTAGACCGGGAACCACCAGTGCAGCACGTTCTCCGAACGTATTCCGAAATGCGCCGCGACCAGATGGGGGCCGGCATGCAGAGTGGACAGAACGCCCCCGAATGAGGAGTCGCGAGTGTGCAGCAGCCGCGTCAGCAGGTCACGGCGGTCCGGTCCGGCGAAATAGTCCTTGGCGCCGGTGGCGGCGTACTGCGCGCGCTTGAGCTCCACCACCCGGTCCAGGATCTCGGGGTCGACCACGTCGGCCGTGAACCGCACCGTGCCGTGGGTCCGCTCGGCCTTCGCGGCGCGGCGGCGGGCCTGCCCCATGTTGTCCTTGCCGCTGCGTGAGGCCCGGCCCAGATATCCCTCCAGGCCGCCGGAGACGTCCAGGAACGGTGACGGGCGCCGGGACTCCACCCACGGCTCGAAGTCGGCGCAGCTCTCGACCAGATGGTCGAACGCGAAGGCGCGGACCCCGCCGGTGAGCAGGGCCAGCGGGGGGATGGAGGTGCCCGCGGCGAGCACGGGCCCCTGGAAGTCCGCCGCCGGCCAGCCCGCGGGCCTGATCAGCGACCGCTCGCGGTGGTGCGGCAGCAGGGCGCAGACCTCGCCCGCCCCGTCCCGGCCCACGGCGACCCGGACCTCGCGCCCGCTGGCGTGCACGGCCGCGGCGAAGCCGGGGTGGAAGTAGGGGCTGTCCAGCAGCGGGTTGGCCGCCCGCAGCAGATGCCAGGCGTCCAGCTCCTCGGCGGTGAGCGCGTCGAAACCGGCCGTCCGGACCGTCCGGACGGTCCGCGCCGTCGGCGCGGCCGCTTCCGGGCGTGCCGCCCGCCCCGCCCCTGCCGCCCGCGTTCCTGCTTCTGCCGGTTCCACCTGTGTTCCCGGTTCCGCTGGTTCTGTCCGTGCCGTCGAGGGCCGGGCGGGCTCGGGCGCCTCCGGCCCGCCGGGTGCCTGGCTCGCGGGCATGCTCATGGTCGTTCCTCTCGCCGGTCGCCTGGTCAGTCCGCGAGCTTCTGGAGCCGGCGCGACGGCCTGAGCAGCGCCACGATCGACGCCCTTGAGGTGCGGCGCCCCGCGAGCGCGCGCACCCCCTCGCCCAGGGCGACCGCGAAGTAGTAGACGAGCCAGGCCAGGGTGCTCCGCCGCCTGCGGAACAGCTTGACCTTGTTGACGGTGAGCAGCGCGGCGAGAGTGGGGTTGACGCCCGAGTCGCCGCCGATGTGCTCGATCACCGACGCCGGTTCGTACCAGAGCGCCCAGCCCCGGTCGCCGGCCCGCAGCGCATACTCGGTCTCCTCGCTGTAGAGCAGGAAGGACTCGTCCCACGGACCGATCTCCCTGATGAGGTCCGCCGACAGGAACATGGCGGCACCGGTCGCCCATGCCGCGACGCCGGGCCGTTCGTACTCCCGGGGGTCGGTGACCAGCTCGCCGAGGGTGCCGATCCGGCCCGCGAGGTCTCCGCCGATCACCGCCTCCACCAGCGCCCGGCGCACCGTGGGCGTCCTGCGCAGCGAGGGCTGCAGGCTGCCGTCCGGGTTGACCATGCGGGGTACGGCGATGCCGCGCCCCGGCCGGCGCAGGGCCTCGGCGAGCGGGAGGATCGAGCCGGGCCGCAGCCTGCAGTCGGGATTGATCACATAGACCGCGTCGATGTCCTGAAGGTCCAGCGCCGCGACGCCCGCGTTGATCGCCGCCGCGTAGCCGGCGTTCCGGCCGAGCTGGACGATCTGGAGCGGTAGTCCGGTCACCTCACCGGCGATCTTGAGCGTGCTGTCCTTCGAGGCGTTGTCGGCCACGACGACGCCGGCGAGGTGCACGCCCCGTGCCCCCTCGGCCAGGGAGCGCAGACAGCCTTCCAGTACCTCCGCGCTGTTGTAGGTGACGATCACTATGGCGATCCGGGGGGTACCAGGTGTCATATATTCGTCATCGCCGGGGGCGGCGGTGTCGTTACCACGTTCCAAGTCCCGTAGGGGGCGCGGGACGCGTAGGGGTCGCGGGCCGCGAGCCCGGCCGAGGGGGAGGCGGAGGCGTCACCCGCGGGCGCGCTTGAAGGCCCGCGCGGCGACCCGGCGGACGCGGAGCGGCAGCGGCGGAGTGCCGTCCATGACCTGCGGGGCCCAGGTGGCGTCGATGTCGTGGCGCAGGCTGTTGCGCGGCTGGAGCCAGGTGCCGGGCCGGGCGCGGCCCCCGTCGCTGGTGTAGGCGCGGGTCACCTCCGCCCGCCGCAGCCTGCCGAGCACGTGCCGGTCGTAGGAGCCGAACGGGATGGCCACCCTCGACACCCGCCGCCCGGTGAGCTCGGTGAGGAGCCGGTTGGCCTCGGCGATCTCCTCCTCGGCCTGCTCCCCGTCCAGCCGCCGCCAGTCGCGGTGCGCCCAGCCGTGCGAGCCGACCCGCATGCCCGCCGCCACCAGCTCCCGCACCCCGTCGGCGTCCAGCCTGCCCGGCTCGCCGAGGAGCCCGGCCAGCACGAAGAACTCCGCGGTGAGGCCGCGTTCGAGCAGTCGCGGGAGGGCGATCTCCACATCCGAGGCGTTGCCGTCGTCGAAGGTGATGCGGACGTCCTGACGGCCCACCGCCGCGTCGAGGACCTGCTCGAACTGCTCCACGCTGACCCAGGTCGTGTCCTCGCCCGGGTCGAGCTCGCGGCTGGTCGGGCCGATGCCGTGCACCGTGAGGTTGACGACCGAATCCACCAGCGCCCTCGTTTCTGATCCGGCGTCCCGGTTACGGGAGGGCGGCGCGCACGGAGCCAGGCCCTCGGTTGATATCGGATTCCATGGCGTCCCGTTACAGCGTGCCCTCCGCCGGTATGGGCGTGGTGTCTGGTTACCGTGCTCTGGCTACGGCGCTCTGGCTACGGTGCCGCCCCCCCCGCCGCCACGGTGGCGGGCTACGGTGCCGTCCCCGCCGCCGTGGCGGTCCCGTCCCGCCGCAGACGCTCGGCGTACCAGGCCGTGGTCAGCCGGAGGCCCTCCTCCAGCCCGGTGACGGGGCGCCACCGGAGCACCTCGGCGGCGGGGGCGATGTCGGCGATCCGGGCGCTGTCCAGCGGGCGGTCGGAGATCGCGCCGTACCGGGGCCGCGCCGGGCCGCCGATGATCCGGCCCAGCAGCTCCACGGTGTCCCGGATGGACGTCCGCGTGCCGGTGCCGATGTCGAGACTCAGGCCGGCCGCCTCCGGGGTCATGCCCGCGGCGAGGAAGGCGTCGACCACGTCGTCGACGTAGACCCAGTCCAGTTGGCGGGTCCCGCTGCTGAGGCTGGGCGCCTCGCCGCGGAGCAGCGAGAGCGTCACGTAGGGGACCAGCTTCCTGGTGTCGTGCTGGCCCGGTCCGTAGACCATCCCGATGCGCAGGGTCGTCACGGGGACGTCCCAGAGGTGGTGGAACATCCGCGCGTAGCCGCTGGCGGCCCATTTGGCGACCGCGTAGGGCGAGGACGGCGCGGTCTCGCCCTCGGCCGGCCGGGGCTCCTCAAGCGATCCGGCGAGCACCACCCGGGTGCCCGGGCTGCCGGCGACCGCCGTCAGCAGGTTGACCACGCTGGCGAGGTTGCTGTCCAGCATCGGCCGGACGAGCTGCGGGTCCCTGGCGCCGGCGACCTCGCTGGCGAGGTGGAAGACGACGGCGGGACGGGTGGAACGGACGAGGTCCTCGACCGCGCCGGCGTCGCTGACGTCGGCGACGTGCCAGGTCTCGCCGTGGCCGGCCCCCTCCCGGGGGCTGCGGCTGACCGCGTGCACCTGTGCTCCGAGCGAGCTCAGGCGCTCCACCAGGCGGGCTCCGATGAATCCGGTGGCACCGGTCACGAGCACCTGTGAGCCGTACCAGTGGCGGTCCTGCTGTCGCTGGGCATGCGGGTCTTCGAGTGCGGGGACGGTGAGCACGGGCGGGTTCTCCTCGTGTGTCTGACGAGTCGTCTCGGACGCTGTAGCCGGCGTGCTTGACTGGCGGGTCCCTGGTTCCAGGTGGGCCCACGCGTCTCTCATCTTCTCTTGTCCCGCGCGCTACGGCAGCCCATATCCGACTGTCCGGGAGAAAAAGCGACGGGGCCGCTCATCCGAGCGGCCCCATCGTCGTCGTCGCGCCTCCGTCAGCCGATGCGCCAGGTGTCTCCGGACAGCAGCAGGTCGTCCAGGTCGCCCTGGCCGCGCTCGCCGGCGGCCTCCTGGAGCTGCTCGGCCATCAGCTCGTCGTAGGAGGGGCGGTCCACGCTGCGGAAGACGCCGATCGGGACGTGCTCGAAGGCGGGCTCGTCCAGCCGTGACAGCGCGAAGGCCAGGGACGGGTCGGCGCGGTGGGCGTCGTGGACGAGGATCTCGTCCTCGCTCACCTCCGACCTCGGGACGACCTCGATGCCGCCGTCGGCCGCACGCCGCGCGGCCTTGGAGGCCGAGACGATCGGCCGGCCGTGCTCCAGGCGCAGCGTGATGTCGTCACGCAGCTCCGGGTCCTTCAACTGCTCGAAGGCGCCGTCGTTGAAGATGTTGCAGTTCTGGTAGATCTCGACCAGGGAGGTGCCCTGGTGCTCGGCGGCCTCGCGCAGCACCGACTGCAGGTGCTTGCGGTCGGAGTCGATGGTCCGGGCCACGAACGAGGCCTCGGCGCCGATCGCCAGCGAGATCGGGTTGAACGGCTTGTCCAGCGAGCCCATCGGGGTGGACTTCGTGATCTTGCCGATCTCGGAGGTCGGGGAGTACTGACCCTTGGTCAGACCGTAGATCCTGTTGTTGAACAGCAGGATGTTCAGGTTGACGTTGCGGCGGAGCGCGTGGATCAGGTGGTTGCCGCCGATGGACAGCGAGTCGCCGTCACCGGTGATCACCCACACCGACAGGTCGGGACGCGAGGTGGCCAGGCCCGTCGCGATCGCCGGGGCGCGCCCGTGGATCGAGTGGAACCCGTAGGTGTTCATGTAGTAGGGGAAGCGGGAGGAGCAGCCGATGCCCGAGACGAACACCATGTTCTCGCGCTTGAGGCCGAGCTCGGGGACGAAGGACTGGACCGCGGCCAGGATGGCGTAGTCACCGCATCCCGGGCACCAGCGGACCTCCTGGTCGGACTTGAAGTCCTTCATGCCCAGCTTGACGTCGGACTTCGGGACCAGGGACAGGCCCCTGCCGTTTGCAAGATCACTCACTGTCGATCACGTCCTGGATCACGCCGGCCAGCTCCTCGGCCTTGAACGGAAGCCCGCGCACGCGGTTGTAGCTGATGATGTCGACCAGGAACCGCGCACGCAGCAGCAGCGCGAGCTGACCGAGGTTTATCTCGGGGAGCAGCACCTTGTCGTAGGCCCGCAGGACCTCGCCGGTGTTGGCCGGCAGCGGGTTGAGGTGCCGCAGGTGGGCCTGGGCGACCTTGCCGCCGGACTTCCTGATCCGCCGTACGGCCGCCGCGATCGGGCCGTAGGTGGAGCCCCAGCCGATGACCAGCACCCGGGCGTCGCCGTCGGGGTCGTCGACCTCCAGCGGCGGGATGTCCTGGGCGATCCCGTCGATCTTGGCCTGACGGAGCCGGACCATCCGGTCGTGGTTGTTGGGGTCGTAGGAGATGTTGCCGGTGCCGTCGGCCTTCTCGATGCCGCCGATCCGGTGCTCCAGGCCCGCGGTGCCCGGGATGGCCCAGGGACGGGCCAGGGTCTCGGGGTCGCGCTTGAACGGCAGGAAGGTCACGCCGTCCTCGCCGTTGGGCCCGGTGGCGAACTCGGTGGCGATGTCGGGCAGCTCGGCCTTGCTCGGCACCTTCCACGGCTCGGAGCCGTTGGCCAGGTAGCCGTCGGACAGCAGCATGACCGGCGTGCGGTATTTCACCGCGAGGCGGGCCGCCTCGATGGCCGCGTCGAAGCAGTCGGACGGGGTGGCCGGCGCCACGATCGGCAGCGGAGACTCGCCGTTACGGCCGTACATGGCCATGAGGAGGTCGGTCTGCTCGGTCTTGGTGGGCATGCCGGTGCTCGGCCCCGCGCGCTGCACGTCCACCACGATCAGCGGCAGCTCGGTGGTCACCGCCAGGCCGACGGTCTCGGCCTTCAGCGCCACACCGGGCCCGGAGGTCGTGGTGACGCCCAGCGCCCCGCCGAAGGAGGCGCCGAGGGCCGCACCGACGCCCGCGATCTCGTCCTCGGCCTGGAAGGTGCGGATGCCGAACCGCTTGTGCTTGGACAGCTCGTGCAGGATGTCGCTGGCCGGGGTGATCGGGTAGGACCCGAGGAACAGCGGCAGCCTCGACTGGACGGAGGCGGCGATCAGGCCGTAGGCGAGCGCCTGGTTGCCGGAGATGTTGCGGTAGACGCCGGGGGCGAGCTTGGCCGGCTTGACCTCGTAGGAGACCGAGAAGGACTCGGTGGTCTCACCGTAGTTCCAGCCCGCCTGGAAGGCCGCGATGTTGGCCTTGGCGATGTCGGGCTTCTTGGCGAACTTGGTCTCCAGGAACTGGATCGTCGCCTCGGTCGGCCGGTGGTAGAGCCAGCTCAGCAGGCCGAGGGCGAACATGTTCTTGGAGCGCTCGGCGTCCTTCTTGGACAGCTCGAAGCCTTCGAGCGCCTTGACGGTCAGCGAGGTCAGCGGCACCGGGTGGACGCGCCACTCGGCGAGCGTGTCGTCCTCCAGGGGACTGCCGTCGTAGCCCACCTTCTGGAGGTTGCGCTTGGTGAACTCGTCGGTGTTGGCGATGATGTCGGCCCCCCGCGGCAGGTCGCCGAGGTTGGCCTTCAGGGCGGCGGGGTTCATCGCGACCAGCACGTTGGGGGCGTCCCCCGGCGTGAGGATGTCATGGTCGGCGAAGTGCAGCTGGAAGCTCGACACGCCCGGCAGGGTCCCTGCGGGGGCGCGGATCTCGGCCGGGAAGTTGGGCAGGGTCGACAGGTCGTTGCCGAACTCCGCCGTTCCCGCCGTGAAGCGATCACCGGTCAGCTGCATTCCATCACCGGAGTCTCCGGCAAACCGGATGATCACGCGGTCGAGTTGCTGAACCTGCTTGGTCACAGCTCAGACCTCCTCGACGCGGCGACGCGCCGTTGCTGGTTGCTTGTCATTTCCATGCTAGATCCCTCAGGGTGACGCATCGTCTTCCGCGTTGCTAGATCCTTTGGATGCAGACGAGTGCGATCTTTAGTGCTCCGTCTGGTGTCTTCCGCGTTTCGCCCAAGGGGGGTATGGCGCGCGTCATACAGCCTCGGCTGCCATCGATCAGGAGCTGGGACGCCGCGTCGCCGGAACTGCCCGGACGGACGGGTGGGTGGCCTGCGTGGAGGTCACGATCGCGAGCGGTTGGCCCGACACAGCCCGGCCGCGAGCCGGCACAGGTCCACGTGCAGGCGGCCGAAGAGGACAGTTGGCGTCACGATGCCTAACTATATGTCCCGGCCGGAGGCCGTCCTCATCGCCTCCGGCTATGTGCTCATAGCCGCAGGTTATGGCACTGCCTGCTTCTCCAGCGCGCGGGCGAGGCTGCCCGTCCTGCCCGGACCGCCGCCGGACGCGGCCGAGTCGTAGGTCCCGCCCGGCTGCATCCCGCGCGGGCCGTACAGCTCGGGGACCGTGACAAAGGTGTAGCCCTTCTCCTTCAGTCGCCGCAAGATCTGGGGGGTGGCGTCCACGGTCGCGCCGTGGACGTCGTGCATGAGGACGATCGCTCCGGGCCTGGCCCGGGAGACGGCCCGGTCGGCGATGGCCCTGGGGTCGGGGTCGCCCCGGTCCTCGGTGTCGACGCTCCACCGCACGACCGACAGACCCATCCTGCGCGCCACCGCGGCGACCTGGATGTTGCTCGCGCCGTACGGCGGGCGCATCAGTGTCGGGACCTGCCAGATCGCCTGGGTTATCGCGTACTGGGTGCGGTTGAGCTGGTCGGCGACCTTGCTGCCGGGCAGGGACGTCAGGTCGCGGTGGGACCAGGTGTGGTTGGCCACCAGATGCCCCTCCTGCCGCATCCGCCGCAGCAGTTCGGGGCGGGCGGAGGCGTTGGAGCCGACGCTGAAGAAGGTCGCCCTGGCGCCTTCGCGGGCGAGGGCGTCCAGCAGCCGTCCGGTGTGGGGCCCCGGCCCGTCGTCATAGGTCAGCGCTATGCATTTGGCCTTCGCACAGTCCACCTCGCCCGCCTTGGAGCTCCGCGCCGGGGGCTTGGTCGTGCTCGCCGCCTCGACGAACTCCTCCGACCCCGGCGGCGGCGGCGTCTGCGCGGCCCTGGCCGCCCGCTGCGCCCGCATCCCCGTCGCCGACAGCAGCGGCTCCGCCTCGGAGGCCGGGACGGCGACCGCCACCCGGCCCATGGACCCGCCGGCCACCTGGGAGTCGTCGAACTCCACGACGAGGTCGCCGCGTGGGTTGAAGCCGAGGGAGTCGAACTGCCGCGGGTCCGGCTTGATCGTGTGCGGGTTCACGCGCGGCCCCTGGACGGCCAGCCGCTCCCTGACGAGCCGGGCCAGCTCGGCCAGCGCGGCGTCGTCCCTCAGCAGGGCGGCGGAGTCCAGGGCGCGACTGTCCACCCGGTCGTACCAGACGGTGGTGCGGGCCTCGGACCAGCCGTTCCCGAGGGATTCGCCGATGCGCAGCCGTACGCCGAGCACCTGGTCGGAGGCGGCGGCGAGCTGCCAGTCCACGTTGAACTCCGGATGGGGGAGGGCGTGGTTCATGGAGGTGTCCCTGGTGAACCGGTCGAGCTGCTCGGTGACCGTCCGGCGGAGCTTCTCGGTGAGGCGGGGGGCGCCGTCGACCGAGGGGTAGGCGACGTGCACGCGCCGGTCGCCGGAGTCACTTCCGCTCAGGTTCCGGATGCTCAGGCCGTGGACCGCCGAGGGGTCCACGTAGTTGATCATCGTGGGTTCAGAGGGAAGGGGGTGTTCCGCGCTGGGGGAGGTGGCGGCCGTGCCACATCCGGCTACCGTTGCGGCAATTAGCGCGATTCCTCCGGCGAATCGCAATTTAGGCATGCCTGACACAGTAAACGCGATATGTGCACTTTTGCCGATCTTTGGGGTTAATCGGGAAGAGGTTTTGGCCGGATCCGGTTTGGCCGCTCCACCAGGTGACGTGGACGGTGGACACTGCTATAGCTGGGGGGAGAGGGCTCCGTCCGGCGGGGTCCCCGTGAGGAGGATCCATGGGCGGATACTTCGGCTCCTACGGGGTCGTCCTCGCGCTGCTGACGATCGGAGCGGTGATCGTCGCCGGGGCGCTGACGGTCAACCGGCTGCTCCGCCCCCACCGCCCGACCCCCGAGAAGCTGCTGACCTACGAGTGCGGCGTCGACCCGGTCGGCGCCGACTGGGCCCAGTCCCAGGTCCGTTACTACGTCTTCACCTACCTCTACGTGGTCTTCGCCGTGGACGCGGTCTTCCTCTTCCCCTGGGCGACGGTCTTCGCCGCCCCCGGCTTCGGGATGACCACCCTGGTGGAGATGTTCGTCTTCCTGGGCTTCATCGCGCTCGGGATCCTCTACGCCTGGCGTAAGCGTGTGCTCGCCTGGACCTGAGCCGGGCGGGCGCGACCATCGGCACTGAAGGAGAATGGGTGTCATGGCGGATCTTCCGATGCCCACGGTGGGGCCGGCCTCCCGGCTGGCTCCCAAGCCCATGCGCTTCGTCCTCAACTGGGGGCGGCGCTACTCGTTGTGGGCGTTCAACTTCGGCCTGGCCTGCTGCGCGATCGAGTTCATCGCGACCTCGATGAGCAGGCACGACTTCATCAGGTTCGGGGTGATCCCGTTCGCCAACGGTCCCCGGCAGGCCGACCTGATGATCGTCTCGGGCACGGTGACCGACAAGATGGCCCCGGCGGTCAAGCGGCTGTACGAACAGATGCCCGACCCCAAATACGTGATCTCCTTCGGCGCCTGCTCCAACTCCGGCGGCCCCTACTGGGACTCCTACTGCGTGACCAAGGGCGTCGACCAGATCATCCCGGTGGACGTCTACGTCCCCGGCTGCCCGCCCCGGCCCGAGGCGCTGCTCCACGGCATCATGATGCTCCAGGAGAAGATCGCCGCGGAGAACCTGAGTGACCGGTATGTCTGATCCCGCGAGGAGCCGAGCAGATGAGCAGCGGTGAGGGGCGGCCCGGTGTCGCCGCGGTCCAGGAGCGGTACGGCACGCGCGCGCAGGTGTCGGAGTCGTTCGGCGAGATCACGGTGGACGTCCAGGCGGGTGACTGGACCGGCCTGCTGGAGTCCGTCCGGGCCGAGGGCTACGAGTTCTTCGACTGGCTGACCGCCGTGGACGACCCGCCGGACGGGTTCTTCGTCGTCGCCCACGTGTTCGCCCCCGCGTCGCGCGGGCACCTGCTGCTGCGCACCCGGGTCCCCCGCGCCGACCCCCGGCTGCCCAGCGCGGTCGGTGTCTTCCGGGGCGCCGACTGGCACGAGCGCGAGACCTTCGAGATGTTCGGAGTGATCTTCGAGGGGCATCCGAACCTGGTCCCGCTGCTGCTGCCCGACGGCTTCGAGGGCTTCCCGCTGCGCAAGGACTTCGTGCTGGCCGCCCGGGTCGCCAAGGCGTGGCCGGGGGCCAAGGAGCCCGGTGAGTCCGACCATGGCTCGCCGAGCCGCCGCAAGACCCTCCCGCCCGGCGTGCCCGCCGACTGGGGGCGTGATGGCTGAGATGTCCGACGCTTGGGAGGCGTGATGGCCGGGGTGCTCGACGCTTGGGGGGCGTGATGGCCGGGGTGCTCGACGCCGCCGTCCGGCTGGTGGGGATCGTCGTGGCCTTCCTCGTGCTGCCGCTGATCGCCGGGCAGGCCGAGCACAAGGTCATGGCGCACATGCAGGCGCGCCTCGGCCCGATGTACGCCGGGGGCTTCCACGGCTGGGCCCAGCTCATCGCCGACGGGATCAAGTTCACCCAGAAGGAGGACGTGATCCCGGCCGCCGCCGACCGCCGGGTCTTCGCCCTGGCGCCCGCGGTGGCGCTGATCCCCTACCTCGTGGTGATGGTCGTCATCCCGATCGGCCCGGGCCTGGTCGGGGTCGACCTGGACGCGGGCCTGTTCTTCGTCCTGGCCGTGATGGGGATCGGCGTGCTCGGCTCGATCATGGCCGGCTGGTCGTCGGGGAACAAATACTCGGTCCTGGGCGGGATACGCTCGGCGGCCCAGCTCATGTCCTACGAGCTGCCGCTGGTCCTGGCGGCCTCCAGCGTCGCCATGGCCGCCGGAACGCTCTCCCTGCCGGGCATCGTGGAGTCCTGGCAGTGGTGGTGGCTGCCCTGGCAGGCGATCGGCGGCGTGATCTTCTTCGTCGCCGGGCTCGCCGAGCTGCGCCGCCCGCCGTTCGACATGCCGATCGCGGACTCCGAGATCATCATGGGTCCGATGACCGAATACGCGGGGATCAGGTTCGCCCTGTTCATGCTGGCCGAATACGCCGGGATCATCGTGATCTCCGCGCTCACCGCCGTGCTGTTCCTGGGCGGCTGGCACGGGCCCCTCCTGCCCGGACCCGTGTGGATGCTCATCAAGGTCTCGGCCCTGGTGTTCGTGGTGATCTGGGTCCGGGTGAGCTTCCCCCGGCTCCGCGAGGACCAGCTCCAGAAGCTCGCCTGGGTCGGCCTGGTGCCGCTGGCGCTGGTCCAGCTCGCGCTGACGGGGGTCGTCAAAGTCCTCGCGGGCTGATCCGGGAAAGTCCCTCACGGGCTGATCCGGGAAAGCCCCTCACGGGCTGGTCCGAGCCTGTCCGAGGTCTCCGGGAGCCGCCCGCGGCCCCGGCGGGCGTGGCGGGTCGCGCTCCACCCCGCCCCGCCGTACATGATGGACCGACGCGGGAAACGCGCACGCCGGGCACGTTCGAAGCGCGTACGCCGGGCAAGGAGGAGTGCCCGTAGGTGACATCACAGGCCAAGGACGGACCGCATGACCCTCGCGCTCGCCGTGGACGACGACGATCTGGTCGTCGAGGTGCCGGAGCACCCGCCGGTACGGCTGCCGCTCGCCGGCCCGCACCGGGTGAGCACACTGCTGCTGTTCGGCTATCCGGGCAGGGGCAGGACGAGATACGGCCTGGCGGTGCTGGACGAGTCCGGCATGGTGCTGCTGCAGGCACCGGGCTCCCGCTCGCGCCAGGAGGTGGAGACGTTCGCCCGGGACAACGGCCTGGGCTTCGAGCTGCGGCGCTTCGCCACGGGTGAGGAGGCCCGGATCACGCTCGCCCGCAGGTCGCCGGGGTGGCACGTGGTGACCTGGCGCCGCCCGCCCCCGCCGCTGCCGCGGCTGCGCGTGCCGGGGGTCAGGAGCCTGCGGCCCCCCATGGGCTCGCCCAGGATCTGGTGGCGTGAGCAACTCCTCTACGGGCTCATGTGGCTGGTGCTCGCCTACGGCGCCGCCTTCGCGACGCTGGTGGTCCTCAACATGACGCACCCCGGCCGTGACGTCACCCGGGGCATGGGCCCGCTCGGTGTCGCCGCCCTGGTCCTGGCGGGGCTGACCGTCGCCGGCGCCGCCGTCGTCGTCGGGATCGGCCGGCACCGGACCCGCAGGCGGATCGCCGACGCCCGCGTGATCCAGCGGCGGGGCGAGCCGCACTGCCGCCTGGTGGCCGTGCACGGCCGGCTGCTGCTGGAGACCGCGCGCCGGACCCGCGAGATCGACGCCTCCGAGCTGCTGCTCTACTCGGCGGAGCCCGGGGTGAGCGGGCTGATCGTCGGCGCGGGGCTGCTCCACCTGCCCGGGGACTGGGACCCCGGGGAAGTGGAGCGCTTCGCCGTACGGAACGGTCTGGAGCTCCGGACCCGGGCGCTGAGCGTCGAGGAGTATCTCGACCTGACGGCCCGGGTCCGCGACGCGGTGCCCTAGTTCACGATCCGCAGCATGATGTCGGCGGCCGTGGGCCGGTTGCCGGGCTGTTTCTCCAGGCAGGCCGAGGCCAGCGGGCGCAGAGACTGGGGAAGGGCCGACAGGTCGGGGTGGTGGTTGATCACCCTGTTGAGGATGGCCGGGATGGTGTCCTCGCCGAAGGCCACGCGGCCGGAGGCGGCGAAGATCATGGTGGCCGCCCAGCTGAACACGTCGGTTTCCGGTCCGACGGTGCCTCCGGCGAGCTGCTCGGGGGACATGTAGGCGGGGGTGCCCATGATGTTGCCCGAGGTCGCGGTGACCTGGTCGAGGGCGCGGGCGATGCCGAAGTCGATCACCCGTGGCCCGTCGGCGCCGATCAGCACGTTGGCCGGCTTGAAGTCCCGGTGCACCACGCCCGCCCGGTGGATCGCGGCCAGCGCGCCCGCCGTGGCCAGGGCCAGCCGGGTCAGCCCGTCCTCGGTGCGCGGGCCCTGGTCGCGGACGAGCTGCTCAAGGGAGACTCCGTCCACGTATTCGCTGACGACGTAAGCCTGGTCGTCGTTGATGTTGACATCCAGCACCCGCGCGGTGGAGAACGTCGCCACCCTGCGCGTCGCCTCCACCTCCCGCAGGAACCGGTCCCGGACCACCTGGTTGCCGGTGAAGTGCTCGTGCAGAACCTTGATCGCGACCTTCTGCCCCTGGGGGGTGAGCGCGAGATGGACCGTTCCCTGGCCACCCCTGCCCAGGCTGCCGATCAGCCGGTACGGCCCCAGCCAGCCCTGGGGCGTCTGGGTGCCGCTCTGCCGGGCGTCGTACGGCTGGGCGCCGTGCCGGGTCTGGCCGTGTTGAGTCTGGCCGTGACGGATCTGGCCGTGACGGGTCTGGTCGTAGTGCGTGCGGCCGTGCTGGTTCTGGGGCTGGGTGTGATGGGGCTGGGGCCGGGGCGCGGGCCTCGACGAGGGCGCGGTGGGGCCGGTCGGGTACGGCACGGCCGGGACGGGGCCCGGGAGCGGGGCGGGCGCGGCCGAGGCGGGCCCCGGGAGCGGGGCGGGGAAGGGGACG
Organism: Streptosporangium sp. NPDC003464; assembly: GCF_053588315.1. Lineage (NCBI taxonomy): Bacteria > Bacillati > Actinomycetota > Actinomycetes > Streptosporangiales > Streptosporangiaceae > Streptosporangium > Streptosporangium sp. NPDC003464. The sequence continues at coordinate 15,517 of NZ_JBSFPS010000037.1, forward strand.
GGGGCCGGAGCCGGGGCGGGGAACGGCGCCGACGGCGTGCGCTGCCGGAACACCGCGCCCCTGATGATCAGCGCGTGGCCCAGGCCGCCGATCCAACTGCCGAACAGCCCGATCGTCGTCAGGACGTCCAGCCAGGTCGGGATCAGATCGGAGTCTCCGTAGGTCCCCGCGCCGATGAGGAACACCCCGATGCCGAGGCCGTAGAGGGCGGCGGCGAAGGCCAGCGGGACGCTCCGCAGCCTGCGAGCGGCGTGGCCGATGATGAACGGCGTGCCGACACCGCAGGTGAACAGGGGCACCAGCGTCCACACCACGCTCCACCCCGTGTTGGAGCGTGGGGGCGGCTGGGGGTGCCAGGCGGGACCGTACTGGTGGGACATGTCGCGAACAATACGTATTTCTGAAGCCGCTTGCAGTCTCCTTCCATATCGGTTCCGCAGTTAAGACCCGTTAATCGAACACACAGACTGTGGATAACCGTTGTGGATAACCGTGGGAGCTTGGGGATCATCCTTCCGTGCGGACCACCGCATTCCCGAGCGCACCCCCATGCGTCATGATGTTGAGTTGTGGGACGGATACCAGGAGTGGGGTTGGCGAAGGGGCTCTCCGTAACCCTCCGCCACATGCTGAGCAGATCGGTGACCCAGCAATACCCCGAAGTACGGCCGGACCTGCCCCCGCGCAGCCGGGGGGTGATCGCCCTGGTCGAGGAGAACTGCACGGTGTGCATGCTCTGCGCCCGCGAGTGCCCCGACTGGTGCATCTACATCGACTCCCACAAGGAGACCCTCCCCGCCCCCGAGGGCGGCCGTCCCCGCGCCCGCAACGTGCTCGACCGCTTCGCGATCGACTTCTCCCTGTGCATGTACTGCGGGATCTGCATCGAGGTCTGCCCCTTCGACGCCCTCTTCTGGTCCCCGGAGTTCGAATACGCCGAAGGCGACATCCGCAACCTCGTCCACGAGAAGGACAAGCTGGCCGCCTGGGTCCAGACGGTCCCCCCACCCCCCGCCCACGAGCCCAACGCCGATCCCCCGAAGGAGCTCGCCGCCGCCTCCCGCCCCGGCCCGGCCCCGAGGACCCCGGGCACGGCCCGCACCGCTCCGGGCGCCGGCGAGGCCGGCCCTGCTGCCTCCTCTGCCGCTCCGGGCGCCGGTGCGATGGGCCGTGGCGTGGCTCCTACCGCTCCGGGCGCCGGCGAGGCCGGCCCTGCTGCCTCCTCCGCCGCTCCTGGCGGGAGGGGGCGTGGCGTGGCTCCTACCGCTCCGGGTGCCGGTGAGGCCGGCCCTGCTGTGTCCTCTGCCGCTCCTGGCGGGAGGGGGCGTGGCGTGGCTCCCGCCGCCCCCGGGGCCGGCGCGACGGAGCCTGATGCGACTTCCACCACCCCTGATGAGGCGGGTCGCGGTGCGGCCGGCATCAGGACCGCCCCCGGCGCCGCCGGGACGGATCCCGGTGCGGCCGGCCCCGTCCCGGCCTCCGGCGCGACGGGGCCCCGGCCGGTCTCCGGCCCATCCTCGGCACCGGAGGACTCCGCTCCCGGCGCCGGTACGGCGGGCCGCGTGACGGGCGGGGCCGGCACGGCTGCACCGGAGCCCGGAGCGTCCTCCGGGCCGGCCGGTCCGGCGGTCCCGGCTGAGGCCGGCGGCACGACCGGCACGCCGGCTACGTCCCCCGGCTCCTCCGACACGCCCTCGGGCCCGCCCCCCACACGGGGAGGCCCAGGAGAAACCGCCTCCAGGGCTGCCGGACCGGGCGGTATCGCGTCTGGGACCGCCGCCTCCGGGGCCGGTGGACCGGGCGGTACCGAGCCTGGGGCCGCTGCCTCCGGGGCCGGTGGACCGGGCGGTACCGAGCCTGGGGCCGCCGCCTCCGGAGTCACCGCACCGGGGGCCGCGCCGGACGCCACCGCGGCGCGCGGCCCGGCGGACGGACCCCGCGCGGCGGAGCCGCCGCCCGGCCGGAGGCCGCCGAGGCCCGCGCGGACCGCCTCGGCGGGGCACGCGAACGTCCGGGCCATCCGGCCACCGGGAGCGCTCCCCAAGAAGGACGATTCATCCACAGGCAAGCCATCTGTCGAGAAGTCGTCCACAGGCGGGGGTGGCGCGCCCCCGGAGGCGGGCCGCCCGGAGCAGACTTCTTCCACGGATCCGAGCGGAGAGCCCGAGGAGGAGAAGTGACCGAGGTGCCGTCCTATCTGTCGCCGACCGGGCAGGAGATCGTCTTCCTGCTGCTGGGCGCGGTGGCCGTCGGGTCGGCGCTGCTGGTGGTGACCACCAGACAACTCGTCCACGCCGCCCTCTGGCTGGTCGTCTGCTTCGGCGCGCTCGCCGGGAGCTACCTGATCCTGACGGCCGAGTTCGTCGCCTGGGTCCAGGTCCTGATCTACGTCGGCGCGATCGTCGTCCTGCTCCTGTTCGGCATCATGCTCACCCGTGCCCCGATCGGCAGGACCGCCGACCTCGACAGCCGTAACCGGCCGGCCGCCGCGGCGGTGGCGATCGCCACCGCCGTCGTGCTGGTCACCGTGGTGATCGACGGCTTCCGCATGGCCTACATGCCCCTGGAGCCCGGCCGGGGTTCGGCCAAGGATCTCGGCTCCAGCATCTTCCGCAACTGGGTGCTGCCGTTCGAGGCGCTCTCGGTCCTCCTGCTGGCGGCCCTGATCGGCGCCATCGTCCTGTCCCGCACCGACATCCGGGGGAGGGACTGACGTTGCACGTCGTCTATCCGGCTGTCGTCTCGGCGCTGCTGTTCTCCATCGGCGTGTACGGCGTGCTCGCCCGCCGCAACACGATCCTCGTCCTGATGTCCGTCGAGCTCATGCTCAACGCGGTCAACCTCAACCTGGTCGCGTTCGACGTGTGGCTGCGTGACCGGCTGCACAGCGGCCAGGTCCTCACCCTGTTCGTCATCGTGATCGCCGCCGCCGAGGTGGGCCTCGGCCTCGCGATCATCCTCGCGCTCTACCGCAACCGCCAGACCGTGGATCTCGACCGTCTGCGCGCTCTCGCCGAACCCACCGGCGCCGACCGGCCCCACCCTCCGGCCCAGGATCAGGCCCAGGACCAGGCCCAGGACCAGGCCCAGGACCAGGACCCGGCCCAGGACCAGGCTCAGGGCGGGTCCACCCCGCCACTGGGCCAGGACCCGGCCCCGGATGGCTCACAGCCTCAGAGTCCGGCCGAAGGGCGGCACCCGGCCCAGGACCCGGCGCGGAGGCGGGACGCCGCCGGATCCCACGGTGGTGCCACCGGTCCCGGCCTCGGCCACGTCGCGTCCGAAACGGCCACCGGACCGGGTGACACGCCATGATCACTGTTGCCGCTCTCGTCATCCTGCTGCCGTTCGTCGCGGCGGCCGCCGGGCTCCTCGGATCCCGGTTCCCCGGGGGTCTCCGGGGCGGAGCCGCCGACGTGGCCGCCGGCCGCCGGGCCGCCTGGATCGCGATCGTGCCCACCGCGATCTCCACGGCGCTCGCGGCCTGGCTGGCCTACGCCGGCTGGGCCGGCGCGGGTGGAGGTCGGGGCGGGCCGTTCCCCGCCGGGTCCGCCGGGCCGTCCGGGGTCACCGGCACGCTCGGCGTCATCGACACGGGCTCGGTGCCGATCTCCGTCGGGCTGCTCGTCGACGGTCTCGCCGCCTCGGTCGCGGTGCTGGTCACGGTGGTCGCGCTGGCTGTGCAGATCTACTCGGTCGGTTACCTGGGCGACGACCGGCGCTACCCGTCCTACAGCGCGTTCATCAGCCTGTTCACCAGCGCCATGCTCCTGGTGGTGTATGCGGCCGACCTCCTCGTCCTCTACGTGGGCTGGGAGATCATGGGGCTGTGCTCCTACCTGCTGATCGGGCACTGGTGGGAAGACCGGGCCAACTCCCGGGCGGCGGTCAAGGCGTTCCTGGTCACCCGGATCGGCGACGTGGGTTTCCTGTTCGGCGTATTCGTGCTCGGCACGGCGGCCGGCAGTTTCAGGATCGCCGACGTTGTCGCCAAGGTTCCGGAGATGTCCTCCGGCACGGTCATCGCCGCGACCATGCTGCTGCTCGCCGGGGTCGCCGGAAAGAGCGCCCAGGTGCCGCTGCACGTCTGGCTCCCCGACGCGATGGCCGGCCCGACCCCGATCAGCGCCCTCATCCACGCCGCCACCATGGTGGCGGCCGGCATCTTCATCGTCGCCCGCCTCTACCCCGTCTTCCTCGGCTCCGGTCCCACCCTGGACGTGCTCGCGGTGCTCGCCGCACTCGGCATGCTCGGCGCCGCCCTGGCCGCCCTGGCACAGGACGACCTCAAACGCGTCCTGGCCTACTCCACGATCAGCCAGCTCGCCTACATGGCCGGTGCCCTGGCCGCCGGGTCCGAGAGTGCGGCGATCTTCCACCTGGTCACCCACGGCGCCTTCAAGGCCCTGCTCTTCCTATGCGCCGGAGCGGTGATCCACGCGGTCGGCTCCAACCTGATGAGCGCGATGGGAGGGCTCCGGAAGCAGCTTCCCGTCACCTTCGTCACGATGACGATCGGCTTCGCCGCCCTGATGGGCCTGCCCCCGGCGAGCGGCTTCTTCAGCAAGGACGAGGTGCTGGTGGCCATCGAGCACGCGCTGTCCGCGGGGCCGCTCACCGACGCGGCGGCCCTGCTGCTGTACGGCTGCGCGCTGGCCACGGTCGCGGTGACCGGCGCCTATGCCACCCGCGCTTGGCTGCGGACCTTCTTCGGGGAGCGCGGTGTCATGGCCCTCCCCGGGCCGGAGCCGGGCACGGCGCATGCCGCCGACACCCGCGAGGCGCCGGCCACCATGCGCTGGCCCATCGTCGTCCTCGCCGTCCCCGCCCTGCTCCTGGGCCTGGTCGGCATCGCCGACGTCCACTGGGGCACGGCCGCCCTCAGCGTCGTGCTGGCGCTGCTGGGCGCCGGCGTGGTCTACGCGATGTGGCGCGGCGACCCGCTGGGCGATCCGGCCCGCGTGCTCGGCCCGTTCCGTGTCCCCTGCGAGCAGGCCTTCTACGTCGATGCCGCCTATGCCGCGCTGTTCGTCCGGCCCGTGCTCGGCCTCGCCCGCCTGGTCACCCGCGCCGACGACCGCGTGGTCGACGGCGCGGTGCGCGGTTCGGGCCGGGCCACCGTGGGGCTGTCGGGCCTGGCACGCCTGATACAGAACGGCAACGCCCAGCTCTACGTCACCGGTCTGCTCGCCGGGGTCCTCCTCATCGCGGTCGGGGCGGTGATCTTCGGATGAGCCCTCTGCCGCCGTTCCCGGCCGCCATCGCGGTGCCGCCCCTGAGCCAGGTGGCGTCGGCCGGGTTCCCGGCCCCGCCGTCGGTCCGGCCGGTGGCGACAGGCCCCTTCCCGATCCCGCCCTCCGGGAGCGGCGGCCGGACCCCGGCCTCGGCGCTGAGCTCTACCCCAAGCTTGAGATCGACCCCGACCTCGGTCCGGGACTCGATCACGATCTTGGGCCTGGTCCTGGGTGAGGTGGCCGGAGCATGAACTGGGTGCTGATCGCGCTTCTCGGGGTGCCGCTGGCCGGGGCCGCCGTGCTGCTCGCACCGTCCAGGACGGACGTCGCGGCCGGTAGACGGCTGCTCCGGGTGCACGCCCTGGCCGTAACCGGCGTCACGTTCGCGCTGTCGGTGGTGCTGGCCGCCGCCTTCGACTACGGCGGAGCGGCCCGGGTGCAGTTCTCGACGGACCTGGCCTGGGTCCCGGGGCTGGACCTCAGGTTCCATCTCGGCGTGGACGGGATCTCGCTGCCGCTGGTGGTGCTGACCACGCTGCTGACCTTCCTCTGCTCCGTCTACCTGTGCTGGGGCCGGGCCGACGGGCCCGGCCAGCTGCTGCGGTCCACGGCCGGCGGCAACCGGCCCCGGGCCCTGGTGTTCACGCTGCTCGTCCTCGAAGTGGGCATGGTCGGCACGTTCCTTGCGCTCGACCTGCTGCTGTTCTTCGTGTTCTTCGAGGTCGTCCTCATCCCGATGTATTTCCTGATCGCCGTCTGGGGCGGGCGCGCCCGGCGGGCGGCGGCGATCAAGTTCATCCTCTACACACTGCTCGGCTCCGTCGTGCTGCTCCTCGGCCTGCTCCTCATCTGGGCGCAGACCGGCACCCTGGACATGATCGCCCTTGCCCGCACCCATGGGGCCGGGATGTCCTCCTCGGTGCAGGTCCTCGCCTTCGTCGCCGTCGGCCTCGGACTGGCGGTCAAGACCCCGATGTGGCCGCTGCACACCTGGCTGCCCGACGCCCACACCGAGGCGCCCACCGTCGGCTCGGTGCTCCTCGCGGGTGTCCTGCTCAAGATGGGCACCTACGGCTTCGCCCGCATCGCCATCCCGGTCCTGCCTGACGGCGCCGCCGCCGTGGCGCCCTGGCTCGGCGCCTTCGCGGTGATCGGCATCGTCTACGGCTCCCTCGCCTGCCTCGCCCAGCGCGACCTCAAGCGGATGATCGCCTACTCCTCCATCGGCCACATGGGCTTCGTCCTGCTGGGCTTCGCCACGCTCACCCCGGTCGGCTTCAACGGCGCCCTGTTCGGCAACATCGCCCACGGCCTGATCACCGCCCTGCTGTTCTTCGTCGCCGGCGCGATCAAGGACCGCTACGGCACCGCCGACATGCCCTCGCTCGGTGGCGGCATGCTGTCGAGCCTGCCGCGTCTCGGCTCCCTGCTGACCTTCGCCAGTGTCGCCTCCCTCGGACTGCCCGGCCTGGCGGGCTTCTGGGGCGAGATGCTGGCCCTCTTCGGCGCCTTTGAGCCGGCCACGGGCCTGTCCCGCCCGCTCTACCTGACCTTCATGGCCGTCGGAGGTCTCGGGACCGTCCTGACCGCCGCCTACTTCCTGGTCATGCTCTCCCGCGTCACCCACGGTCGGCCCGTCGAGACTGTCCATGCCCCGGTGCTCGCCGCCGTGGGCGGGGGAGGCGGCGGCCGACCGGAGAGCGCGCCGGGCGCCGGGGGCGCGCGCCGGCGAGACGTCACCGGTTACGAGCTGGCCGCCTGGGTGCCGCTGGTCGTGCTCATCCTGCTGTTCGGCCTCTGGCCGAAGGCGCTCCTCCTCGTCACCGACCCGGTGGCCCAGACCCTCCTGGGGGCGCCGTGATCCAGTCGATCGACTACTACGCGGTCGCGCCACTGCTGGTCCTCGCCTTCACCGCCGGACTCGTGCTGCTCCTCGACGCCTTCCTGCCCCGCAGGCCGTACGCGCGCCCCGCGCTCGGTGGGGTCACCCTGGCCGGGGTGCTGGGCGCCCTGGGCGTGGTGGTCTCGCAGGCCGTGCGGGGCGGCGCCCCGATGCGGACCTTCTGCGTGCCTCCCGGACTCCCCGGCCCCGCCGGCGTGGGCCTCGGCGCGCCGACCCCCGGGACGTCCGGATCGGGGCCGGCCGGTGCGGGCGGCGCCGCCCCGGTGCCGTGCTCGTTCGTGGTCGACGACTTCACGCTGATCTTCGCGGGGCTCGCGCTGGCCGCCGGGATCATCGTGGTGCTGCTGTCGATGGCCGAGCTCTCCTCCGGTGACATCCCCGTCGGCGAGTGGCACTTCCTGCTGCTGTGCACGCTGGCCGGCGCGGTCGCCCTGCCCGCCTCCCGAGACCTGGTCATGCTCGTGGTCGCGCTGGAGCTGGTCTCGCTGCCGGTCTTCGCGCTCACCGCCCTCAGACGCTACGACGGCCGGAGCTCGGAGGCGGCGGTCAAGCTCTTCTTGGTCTCCGTGGTCTCCACGGCGGTGATGCTCTTCGGCGTCTCCCTGCTCTACGGCATGACCGGGACCGTCTACCTCGACCGGCTCGCCCAGGCGCTGCGCGGGCCCGTCGCGGGTCCCGTGACCGGTCCGGAGGCGCAGCCGGCGGCCTCCGGGGCCTACACCGCCACGCTGCCGATCGCCCACGACCTGCCGCCGGTGCTCACCGTGGCCGTGGTCCTGGTGCTCGCCGGGTTCGCTTTCAAGGTCGCGGCGGTCCCGTTCCACGCGTGGGCGGGCGACGTCTACCAGGGGGCCCCGGTCCCGGTCGCGGCCCTGCTGTCGGTGATCTCGAAGGCCGCCGGGTTCGCCGGGCTGATCCTCATCCTGGTCGCCGGGCTGAGGGCGCAGATCACTCTGTGGGCTCCGCTGGTCGCGATCATCGCCGCGCTGACCATGACCGTCGGTAATCTCCTGGCCCTGCGCCAGCGCCATGCCGTACGTCTGCTCGCCTGGTCCTCGGTCGCCCAGTCCGGCTACATCCTCGCCCCACTCGGGGTCCGTGACGACGAGGCGATGAGCGCCTCGGTCGCCTACCTCGTCTTCTACGCGGCGATGAATCTCGGGGCCTTCGCGGTGGTCATGCTGGTCTCGCGGCGCGGTGTCCGGGGCGAGCTGGACGACTACCGGGGTCTGGTGTTCCGTAATCCGGCGGCGGGGCTGGCCCTGGCCTTCTTCCTGATCTGCCTGGCGGGTCTGCCCCCGGGGCTGGCCGGGCTGTTCGCCAAGATCGTGGTGTTCCGGGAGATCGTCGACGGAGGCGGAGCCTGGCTGGCGGTGGTGATGGCCGTCAACACGGTCATCGGGCTCTACTACTACGTCGCCTGGGCCGCGCGGATCTTCACCCCCGTCCCGGTGACCGAGGCCACCGGTGTCTCCGCCGGGGTGGGCGTCGGTGTGGCGGAGGGCGGCTCCGCGGCGGCGGGGGGCGGCGCCGGTGATGAGGTCCCCGCAGCGGGCGGCCGTGCCCGATGGGTGCCGGTGGGCGTGGCGATCGCGCTGGCAGGGGCCGTCGCGGTGGTGTTCTCGATCGCCCCGCAGGTGGTGCTCGACCTCCTGCCGGAGATGTTCGTCACTCCCGGCTGAACGCTTTCGGGAACGTTCGGCCTGGCCGGAGACGTTGGCACTGGTGAATCAGCATCAACCGAAAGGGGGGTGCAGTGCACCACAACGGTCTGCGTACCGCGGTCCTTCTCGGCGCACTGTCCGCGGTGATCATCGCGGTGGGGGCGTGGCTGGGGGGCGGCGTCGGCGTGCAGATCGCGGTTCTGATCGCACTGGTGACCAACGGCGTCGCCTATTTCTTCTCCGACCGGATCGCCCTGTCCGCCATGCGCGCCCGGCCGGTGGGCGAGGTCGAGCAGCCGACCCTCTATCGGATCGTGCGCGAGCTGTCCACCGAGGCCCGCCAGCCCATGCCCAGGCTGTACGTCTCGCCGACGATGCAGCCCAACGCCTTCGCGACCGGCCGCAACCCTCGCAACGCCGCGGTGTGCGTGACCTACGGCATCACCCAGCTTCTCGACGAGCGCGAGCTGCGAGGTGTCATAGGGCACGAGCTGTCCCACGTCTACAACCGGGACATCCTGGTCTCCTCCGTGGCCGGCGCGCTGGCAACCATGATCACTTATCTGGGCTACGTCGGCCTGTTCTTCGGCGGCGGAGACGACGACGAGGGCCCCGGTTTCATCGGCGCCCTGCTCATGATGGTGCTCGGTCCGGTCGCCGCCGGGATGATCCAGATGGCCATCTCCCGGTCCCGCGAATATCAGGCCGACGAGTCCGGCGCCCGGTTGACCGGTGACCCGCTGGCCCTCGCCTCGGCGCTGAGGAAGATCGAGATGGGCACCCGGCAGCTGCCGCTCCCGGAGAACGGCCGGATAGCCTCCGCCTCTCACCTCATGATCGCCAACCCTTTCCGGGGTGCCGGACTGGGCCGGTTGTTCTCCACCCACCCGTCCACCGCCGAGCGCGTCGCCCGGCTGGAGCGGATGGCCGGTTACCGCCGTTGACGCCGATCACGGGCTGAGCCCGGCGACGATCGGGTTGTGGACCGAGTCGGGCACGGCGAAGGTGTCCACCACCTGGAGGTGCCCCGTTCCCTGGTCCACCCGATGCCAGGTATAGACGGTTTCGCTCCTCTTCTCGCCCCTGCGGGCGACCGTCTGCAGGTCGAGGTGGCCGGAGCCGCCCCAGCGGAGCCGGGTGGGGATCTGCCCGGCGGGCAGGGCGATCGGCTGCCCGTCGGCCCGGCCCGCGGCCACGTCCCACAGGCTGATGGCCGAGTCGTCGTCGGTGAAGTGGGCGACGGTCGCGCCGTCCGGGCTGAGCGCGCCCCCCACGGGGACACGTCCCCTCTCGGCCAGGGTGGAGGTCGCGTAGATCCCCGCCCTGAACTCGTCGTCCACGGCGAGCATGAGTCCGGCGTCGGAGCTGAAGCTCCACGGCCGCAGTCCCGGCGGCACCACCGAGCTCTCCCCGCTGTAGGCGTCGAGCACCCTGTCGTCGCGTCCGCTGCCCAGTACGACGTAACGTCCGGCCGGGGCGAGGTCGATCCGCGTGGAGCGCAGCTTGCGCGACCACTGCATCCCGGGGACCTCGCGCACCTGGCCGGTGGACATGTTCCGGATGACGAGCGCCCGGTCTCCGCGCCGGAAATAAGCGACATATTCCCCGTCTGGTGACAGGGCCAGCGGCGCCCGCTGTTTACCCGCCTTCGACGCGAACACCCGGGCGTCGGCGAGTTTGATCACCTGGCCGCTCCAGGTCCAGAGCGTCCAGGGGGCGCAGACGCAGCCGGCCAGCCCCGCATAGCGGACCGAGGCCCCTCCCGCCTCCGGCTCCGCCCTCGCCCGCGCAGGGGCCTCGGCCCTCATGACCACGGTGAGTACGGCCAGCACGGCGACGAGAACGGCCGGTCGGCGGAGCAGGCTCATCGAGGCCCCCTGAGCTCATCGACAGGGGGACATCATTACCGGCCACTGTACGCGCCACTTACCGGCCACTGCAGGCGCCGCGACGGGCCTGCCACCGATGCGGCCCGCCAGTGTCACGGGATCGCGTACGGGGGGTGAGTAGCCCGAGATCGCGGCCGGAGGGTGAGCGCTGTGAGGCCGCCGACGGGGTGGGTGGGAGGAGCGGGGAGCGAGGCAGGCAGGCCCCTCTCGCCCGCCGCGGGCGCGAGGGAGCCGGCGGGTTTCAGGAATGCTGGACGACCGGATCGGTCTCCTCCGGAGACAGGCCGGGGATGCCGTCGATGCTCTCGCGGTTGTTCTTCGCGCGGTAGGCGCGCTTCTGCTGGACCTCCTTGCGCTCCGCCCACTCGTCCAGCAGGGTGCGGTCCTTCTCGAAGGACATGAACGGCACCGAGAAGCCGCAGGAGTCGGAGATGCGGTCGCAGTCGACGACGATGATCGACCGGACGCCGGGGTGCGGGCCGAAGCTCTTGATCAGTTCGGGGAAGTCAGGGTCTTCCGGAACGACGACCCGGCCGGTGCCGTACAGGCGGAGGATGTTGGGGGGACCCGAGAAGGCGCAGAACATGACCGTGACGCGGCCGTTCTGGCGGAGGTGGGCGATGGTCTCCACGCCACTGCCGTCCAGGTCCAGATAGGCCACCGTGGTGTCGTCGAGGACGGCGAAGGTGTCGGCGTATCCCTTGGGGGAGACGTTGACGTGTCCGCCCTGCTCGGGAGCGGTCGCTACAAAATAGACCGGCTGCGCTCCGATGAACGCGCGCAGCCGATCGTTAATTTTGTCATGAATTTTCCCCATAAGGGGAAGATAGTTCCTTATTCATTCGCCGGGTAGCCACCAGGTCCACGGGTCGCTCCTGACCCTGAAGGAGTCGAGCTTGCGCGTGGCCCCGGTCTCGGCGTTCACCGTCCGCTTCACCGCGGAGACGACGGTGCCCTCCTCGTCGCCGGTGCTGGTCCAGAGCGTCAGGGTGCCGGCCGCGTCCCAGTAGAGGCGCTGCGCGCTCTCGCCCTTGGGCGTGCCCAGCGGGACCGGGTCGGAGACGGTGTCCGAGGCCAGGTCGTAGGTGCGCAGCCGCACCTTGCCCGAACCGCCGGTGATGATCAGCGTGACGGTGGTCCCGTCATCGGCCAGCGCGATCGGCGCGTTGTTGGACACGATCTGGGGGACGACCTGGCTTGAGGTCTCACGCCCCTCGGCGTCGAAGACCGCGAACTCGGTGATGTTGTCATCGGTGAACCGGCCGGTCAGCAGGTGCTGCCCGTCGGGGCTGAAGCTCATCACGCTGTTCTTCGACGGCAGCTCGACCACCTTGCCGGTCTTCAGGTTGGCGACCAGGCTGGGCAGCTTCTCGGCGTCGTCGAAATAGTCGACCACGGCGATCGAGCCGTCGGGGGAGAGCGTGGTGTCCACTTCACCCTGGCCGATGCCCTTGGGCAGCTTGGCCGCCCGGCCGGGGAGCGGACGGACCTTTCCGCTGTTCACATCGCGGACGACGAGCTTGTCGCCCTTGATGTAGTTCACGGACCGGCCGTCACCGCTGACCGCGAACAGGGCGCTGGACTCCTTGTCCACCTTGCCGCCGGCCTGCTTGGGGTTGACCCGCGCGTCGGTCAGCTTGATGGTCTTCCCGCTGCGCATGGCCAGCGTCCAGTTGCCACAGGGGATCTTGTAGTCCTTCTTGGGCTTGGGGCAGGCCTTGATCCAGGCATATCGGACCGAATCGTCGGATGCGGCTCCCGTCCTCGCATCCGCCGGAGTTGTGATCATCGCGGCGGCCGCTGCCGCGATCGCCAGGACGGCGAATCCACGTGAGGGTCTCATCGGCGTTCCTTTCGTCACCTCGGTAGATGCGGCTCAGGTGCGAAAGGTTGCGTCACGAATCAGACACGTTCCCCATGGTGTGCTCCCGTCCGCCGTCACGGGGAGCCACGTCTGATCACCGATGCCCATGAGCCGGCCACCGCCATCGTGATGTGCGGAATGTCGGTGATCACGGTACTGGGCCGTTGAGAGCCGCACCGCCAGGCGCCGCCGTACCCGGCTGTGCCCGGTGCCCCGCCGCCCGTTGCGCCCTGCCGCTGTCCACCCGCTGGGAGAGGGGCCGGACTGCCGCGCACTTTTCCGTACGCCGACCTCACCTCCGTACGCCGACCTCACCGGGGACGGATGCCGCGCACCGGCCTCAATGGGGCAGGCGTCGTGCATGACCTCACCGGGACGGATGCCGCATACCGGCCTCAGCCGGCCGGGCGCCGCACATGGCCTCAACGGGATGGATGCCGCACATCGGCCTCAACGGGATGGGCGTCGTGCATGACCTCACCGGGATGGATGCGGCATACCGGCCTCAGCCGGTCGAGAACCGCATGGCCCGGCGCCAGCGCATTCGGGAACGGAACCCGCTCCGCGTGGTCGTCCGGACCGCCGCCTGCGGGCTCCGCCGGGAGCGGCCGGGGCACAGGCGGAGACATGCGTCGCCGGCCGTGTGCCCCGGATGTGCCTCTTGTGCCGGGCTTGACCCTGAAGCTGCAGGTCAGGGCCTCGGCCGCCCGTTTCTAGCGATAGTTCGTGAACTGCAGGGCGATCTCCAGGTCCTTGCCCTTGAGCAGGGCGATGACCTCCTGCAGCTCGTCCCTCTTCTTGGAGCTCACCCGCAGCTCCTCACCCTGGATCTGGGCCTTGACCCCCTTGGGCCCCTCATCCCGGATGATCTTCGAGATCTTCTTGGCATGCTCCTGGTCGATGCCCTCCTTGAGGGTGACCACCAGGCGGTACTCCTTGCCGGACAGCTTGGGCTCGTCCGCGTCCAGAATCTTGAGCGAGAGCCCTCGCCTGATCAGTTTGTCCTTGAACACGTCAAGGACGGCGTTGGCGCGCTCCTCGCTGTTGGCCTTGATCTCGACAGCCTTCTGGCCGCCCGACCAGGCGATGGACGCGCCGGTGCCCTTGAAGTCGAATCGTTGCCCGACCTCCTTGACCGTCTGGTTCAGCGCGTTGTCGGCCTCCTGATGGTCGATCTTGCTGACGATGTCAAAACTGCTGTCGGCCATGCGTCGACTATCCTTTCTAGCTCTCATGCCGACCCTAGCGCTTCGCCTATCGGCTCATGATGAACGTGACCGTCAACGCTCAGATGGCGGTGTCGATGGAGCCTCTACAGCCGGTGCCGACCCGTGTCCCCCGTGCGGCGCGACGCTCACCCTCACCCACCTCCCGGGAAGCCATCCGCTCCACCCGGGTGACGGGCGACCCACTCCGGAGCCTTCAGCCTCCCCAGCTCCCCGCTCCCCCCGCAACTCCCTGCCAGGTGCAGGCACAAGCCTCAGAAGTACAGGTGCGGCAGCCTGTCGACAGGCGGTCTCCGCCGATGTCACGTCACGCCCGGAAGTCCGCTATTCTTCTTCCTGTCGCCGCCTCAAGCGGATGACGCGGCAGGTTGCCCGAGTGGTCAAAGGGAGCGGTCTGTAAAACCGTCGGCTCAGCCTACGCAGGTTCAAGTCCTGCACCTGCCACCAGCAGTGAAAAGAGCCCCTGACCAGCAGATATGCGGTCAGGGGCTCTTTCTTTCGTGTCCGACTGTGTCCGGCTGAGGTCGGTGCCCTACGGCTGCCCGTGCTGAATACGTGCTGAAGTTTCTGGGGCGCCCGGAGTGGTCTCTGCGGGCCGTCTTGTCGCGTCCAGGATTCGGCGCTTGGCGTCGGCATCTTGACCGTCGATGCACTTGGCGTAGACCCGAAGAAGCACGTCCACGCTGTGCCCCGCCCACTCCGCTACCTGGGGAGCCGGGACGCCGGCATTCAGCCACGTGGACACGGCGGCGTGCCGGAGCGCGTACGGCACGCTTCCCAGAGGGGAGGCGGCCTCCCGCTCGGTGAACGCCTCCGCACGCGCCTGGTGGAACACCTTCAGGTAGGCGCGGTCCGTCATGGCTCCGCCGCGTGGGCCGACGAACACCCGCCCGTCCGGAGCCGCACCGAACTCCTCCAGGTGCCTCCGGAGGAGGGTCACCAGCTCGGGATGGATCGGCACAGGGCGGGTGTCCCCCTGCGCCCGGTGCTTGAGCTGGCGCCGCTGGCGAGACTTCCCGCTGTCGGTCCACTGGGTGCCGGAGCGAGGCTCAGCGTTGGTCAGCAGCATCTCTCCCCATCCCTTCTCCGGGAGGTTGACCAGGTGGTCCGTGCGGAGGTCCACGACCTCCTCAGGCCGGAGAGCGGCGTAGTACATGCAGCCGAAGAACGCCACCATGCGCGCCCCGCGCTGCCCCTGTCTGCGGACGGCCATGAGCAGGCGGCGAGCCTGCTCGGCGTTCACCACGACGCGCCGGTCCACGGAGGCGAGCGTCTTCGGCTTGGTCCACTTCACACTCTTGAGAGGGTTCGCCGGAAGGGCGCGGATCTCGCAGGCGTACTCCATCGCGTTGTTGAGGACCATGCGCTTGCGGTTGGCCGTGTTCGCCGCGGCTGGCTTCCCCTCCTTCGTCTTGCTGATCCTGTCGAGGATTCCGCGCACGAGCGCCGGGCCGCGCGCCTCCTCGATCAGCTCCGCGAGGGGGACTGTGTTGCGCTCAAGCCACTGCACGACGGAGCGTAACTCCTCCGGTGGTTCGACGCTGTCACGGATGCGGGCGCTGAGCGCCCAGCTCCGGAGCACCTGCCGGACTTCCTCCCGCTTGGGCGCCCCGGTGCTCGTCGAGAGCAGGGCTTCCGTGGCGTCGGTCAGGGCCTCCGCGATTCCCCGGCGGTGGTTCGGCGACGCATACGGCCATTTCGCGTCCGCATAGGCCAGTGCGAACCTGTACCAGGTGAGCGCGGATTCATTCCGCTTCCACGAAATCGGAAGTCCCGTCGCCAGGCTGAACGCTTCCCCCTTGCGGGCTGCGGACACTAGATCCGATCGGAAGGACTCCGCCTGCGCGCTGGTCCGGAATGCCTTTCGCCGTGGCTTGCTCGCGGTCTTCCACCGGACGGTGTAGGTCGTGACCTTGGCGCCCTTGTAGACCTCGGTCTTGTAGACGCGAACGTCGTAGGTGATGTCCTTCATCAGGCGGCGTCCTCCAAGGCGCTGAGCCAGCGTTCGAAGTCGGCGCGACGGATACGGAGATCCCCGTTGGGGAGCTTCATGCAGCGCGGGGCACGGCCCTTGGTCCGCCAGTCGTAGAAGGTAGATCGGGAGATCTGGAGTTCCTCGCAGATTTCGGCGAGGGTGAGCGTTCCTCGCGGTTTGACCGTGGCCATGGGTGGTGTCTCCTTTTCGGCGGTCAGGCGGTGGGCTGGCACAGGTCGGGGTGGACGGCATAGCGCGGAGAGGGATTGCCGCGTGTGCCGGGCGGGTCGGGTTCTCGGTGAATCCAGCCGAGGTGTTCCAGCAGTTCGCAGGCCGGTTCTAGGTCGGCGGCCTTCTTGAAGTGGCGTTGCAGCGCTCGGTGAGCGTCGCGGCGGGTGAAGTGCTCGGGTCGGGTGCGGGTGAGCCATCCGTGGACGGTGCGGGCTGCTTCCTGGTCGGGGTCGGCGCCCATGGCGTCGAAGGCGGCCAGGGCGTGGGCGGTGAAGTACTCGCCCAGCTCCATCGCGGCGGCCATGGTGGGTCCGTCGATGGGGCGTCGCCAGCCGTCGTCGATGTGGCCGGCCAGGTGCAGCAGTCCGGCCAGGCGGGCAACGGCGCCGTCGAACTTGGCGGCCCAGTCGGCGATGTGGCCTAGGTCGCCGGTCTCGGGGCGGAGCCGGGGTTCGGTGTGGCGGCGCTGCTCGGTGAACAGCTCGGTGGCCTCCGGCGACAGCACGAGCCGGGCGGGGTCCTCCCACCCGTGCATGGTCAGCACCAGCCGTTCCAGGTTCGTGGCGTAGGTGGCGGTGACCAGGTCGGGGATGGCGGGTGAGTCGATGTTGCGGTAGCCGACGTTGGAGGCGGGCAGGCTGTACAGGATCCGCCCCAGCAGCCCTTTGCCTCGAAAGCTCGGGGATTTGGCGATCTCGGTGACGATCTCGGGTTGGACGGCCAGGCCGAGGGTGAGGGCGGGGTGGTCGACGCGTTCGCGGCGGTCGCGCCGGTCGACGATGAGCAGGTCTCCGGCGTGGCCTTTGAGGAACAGGTCGAGGTTGGGGGTGCCGGAGTAGCGGCCGGCCAGGGTGGCGAAGATGCCGCCTTCGGCTGACAGCACGGCCAGGCGTCCGCCTTGTTCGGTGAGCAGGGTGGTGGCGGTCTCGGGGGTGGCGTCGTCGCTGACCAGCCGTGGGGTTACCGGGACGGTGATGCCGTCGACGGCTAGGGCAGCGCTTTGCGCTTCGGCCAGCGCGTCGGGGGCCAGATCGCCGCGGGCGGTAGCAGCTTTGACGGTGGCTTTCTCAGCGGCTTCCTGGGCGACCTTCTGGGCGATGCGGGCTTCGATAATCTGCGGTTTGATCTGCTCTTGCAGGACCTTTTCGGCGGCCAGCAGTGGCGCGACGATCGCCCGGAAGACCGGGGACTTGCGGGAGCCGGGCGGCATGGCTACGACGGTGTAGATGTTGACCGGCTCGATCCAGGTGCCGCGCACGCAGACGATGGCGCGTCCTCCGGCGGCGGTGGAGATGGCCGCCAGTGCGATGCAGCCCGCCAGGTCGTGCGGGGTCTGGGTCTCCTCGGCCAGCGCGGTCACGAAGTCGGCCAGCCAGCCGGGGAAGACATGCGCGGGAAAGGCAGGCAGCGCGCTGCGGGTGCCCAGCGGCACTGGGGCGTCCCACGAGCGGGCGGGAGCGGTGATGCCCGTCACCAGCTTTGCGGCGTGCGCGGCGGCCTGCTCAGGTTCGCCGGTGTAGCCGAGTTGCGCGATGCGCTCACCGGTGGTGATCAGGCCGCGCCGCTGGGCGTGCTCGGCGACGATGCGCACGTAGTAGGTCAGGTTGGCGGTGGTGGGCGGGGCCTGCATGAGGGCGTGCAGGTACGACCCCCCGCCGACGCGGGCCAGATCCCCGGCCCGGGTCAGGTGGTCGGCCACCGTGATGGGGTCGGCGGCCTGGCCGTCATGCTGCTGGGCGACGATCGCGGCGAAGATGACCTGATGAGCCGGGCGGAAGAAGGCGCCTGGACTGAGCAGGGCGGCGGCGCGGGTGCCTGCTTCGGCCGACAGCAGCATGCAGCCCAGCACGGCCTGTTCGGCGTCGATGTCGTGGGGCGGCAGGGCGCTCATGAGCTCTTCCCTCCGGTCTCGGCAGGCTTGGGGCGACGCAGGCCGCGGAAGGGGCGGACCACGAGGGAGCCGTCTTCGCGGCGGATCAGGACATTGCGGGGGCCACCACCGGGTCCCCAGCGCACGAGCACGACCACAGGCTCGCCGCGCTCCAGGTAGGTGCGGCCAATCACGCGGCATCCCTGCCAAGGTCGTCGAACAAGTCGCCCTGCTGGCCGCGCTGGGTAAGGCTAGTCAGCAGGTGAGCCCGCCACCGGGTGGCGTAGACCAGGCAGTTGGCGCAGTTCTTGTGACCGGTGCAACCCGGCAGGGCGGGCAGCCGGCGGGCGGAGTAGCTCCACGCCATCGAGTCAGCAGAAGCCAACCGAGGGCCGTAGCGGTGCAGCCCACCGGTCTTGACGCCGAACCCGTGCAGGCGCAGCCCAGCACGGGCCAGAGTGGTGACGATCTGGGTGATTTCGGTGGTGGACTGGCGGCGGCAGACCGATCCCAGCCCGACGCGGGGCAGCGCGGCCAGGTCCACCCCTGCCGTCTGGTAGAGCTCGGCGCAGGTGAGGTAGTCGCCCAACTGCCAGCCTTGCAGGACCGGAATGAACGGCACCTCGGGGGCCAGTTCGCGCAGGTGCAGGTAGTTGGCGACGGTGCGGTGCTGGTGTTCGGCCACGCTCAGGCCGGTGCCGGCGAAGTGCTGGCCGCCCCAGTAACCGCCGTGGATGATGGCGGGCTCACACATCCAGTCCTGGGGGGCGACCCAGTCAAGGCGGCCGATCTGGTCGCGGTAGCGGCGCACCGCGCTCACGTACTGCTCAGGAGTGACGGTCCAGCGGCCATGGCGCTGGAGTTCGGTGAAGCCGCCGGAGTCCAGCGCCCACTGGCAGGTCGCCGGGTGCAGCATGACGCGGCGCGCGAGCTGGCGGTGGGAGACGAACAGCGGAAAGGACACGCGCCACAGCCAGTGCGGTTGGTGGGCACCTAGGTAGAACAGCGCTTGGTTGCTGGGGTGAAGTGTGGTCATCGGGTGCCGTCCCGGTGGATGCGGCGGAAGTGGACGTAGAGCTGCCAGCCGATGCGGGGCCGCATCCCGGTACCGGAGCAGGCGCGGCAGGTGCGGTTCTTGCCGCCCGGCGCGCACCGGCGGCAGGTCCCCCACGGGGCGATCAGGCACCGGATGATGTAGCAGAGCGTGACGATGGGTAGGCAGAGTCCTAGTAGGACGATGGCGGGTGTCATGGTGGCCTCCAGGGCCGTTTCCGGGGTTTTCGCAGGTGGCGCTCTAGGCGCTAGGTCGCTGGTAGATCAGCGGACGGGCCTCTAGGCGGGCCTCTAGGTCTAGAGGGGGCAACCTCTAGACCTAGAGGCGGATCCGGGGTCAGGAGACGGCGCCGGAACCCTTCTTTCCGTCACGCTCGGTGAGGGCGGTGATGATGTCGTCGCGGACGATGCCGATCCGGTTGGCGCCCTTACCGCCACCGGCCGGCGTGCCCCACACCTGTCCGGTCTTGATGCCGTAGGGCTTGAGGGCGTTGGTGAGCTGAGCGGTCTTGGCCGGGCCTTCCTGCTCGGCCCACGGGGCGTAGACGTCCGGGCGCAGTTGGGCCAGCCGGTCCACGACGATCTCGTTCCATACCTTGGCCTCGCTCGGGGCGAGGACGGCGGCGATGTCGGCCAGCAGGTCGTAGGACGGCGCGGTCTCGGGCTGCTCGCCGATCGCGTGCCCGGACAGGGTGCCGGCGCCGGTCCGCAGCGCATGCGCCCGGTCGGCGATCTGCTGGGTGGCCGGGGTGTTGAGGTAGGCAGCCTTGACGACCTTGGGCACTGGGGCGGCGCCGACCAGGTAGCCGATCCCGGCATCGGCCTCGGGCACGAATGTGGTGGCGCGGATGCCGTTCTGATACGACGACGTGCCGAGGATCATGTCGTTTTCGACCTGGCCTCCGACGCGCAGGCAGAACCGGATGGACACGTTCGCGGACACGCCGGTGGGCAGGCTGCGCTTGTCCGGGCGCTGGGTGGCCAGGATCAGCACCACGCCCAGCGCGCGGCCCAGCTTGATGAGGAACTCGGCGTCCTTGCCGGCCTGCTCGCCGTACTCGGCGTGGGCGAACAGGTTCTGGCACTCGTCGAAGATGGCCACCAAAGGGTGCAGGCCCAGCGAGCGGATGTCGGCGATCTGCCGGGTGACGCGCTTGTCCGGGCACAGGTCCGGCGGCAGCTTCTTGAGCGCCTCGGCGCGGCGCATGACCTCCTTGCACAGCAGCGACAACGACTCGGCGGCATAAGCGATGGCCTCATCTTGGATGCCGGAGACGAACCGGTGGCTGACCTTCTCCAGCGGGTCCAGGTCGCCGGTGCCCTTCAGCTCGTGCACCCACATCTCCACCGTGGGGTCCAGGGCCACGCCGCAGGCCAGGGCGCGCACCGCGCCGGTCTTGCCCTGGCCGGGCTGCGATCCCATCAACACGTTGTGCTGGATCAGCGGCACGGTGATGGTCCGTCCGCGCGGGTCGGCGCCGAACGGGATGCCCTTGAACACGTCGTGGCGGGCGGCCTTGGCCAGCGCGAAGGGAATCAGGGGCTTGGACAGGTCCCGGTCCCCGACCCACAGGATCAGCCGTCCCTCGTGGATGGCCGGGTCCCCTTCGGGCCAGATGCAGCCCAGCGGGCGGCGCAGACCGGAGGCCAGGCGGTGCCGCTTGTCGAGGACATCGGCCACGGTCACGCCGTAGGGCAGGTCCAGGTCAGCGCGCCAGCCGGGACCGTCGCGGGTGATCGGCGCGACGAAGTTGACGTCGGCCTTGGCGTTCAGCCCGGACACGCCCAGCACGGTCAGCGCACGGACCACGATGTCGCTGGTGAGCTTCTCCACCCGGGTCGGCAGCACCGCGCGGTCGATCAGCGGCCGGTCGGCGGGCTTGCCGATGACGCCCAGCACGGCCAGCGCCACGGCCAGGGCCGACCACTGCATGGCGGTGGCCGCGGTCGCCACGAGGATGCCCGCGATCAGCAGCGTGACCAGGGCGATCCCGGCGACCCACACGCGCAGCCGCACCCGGGAATCGCGCTGCCGCGACAACTTCAGGTACGCCTCCGGGTCGGCCTTCTGCACGGCGGACAGCCGGACCGGCTCGCCCTCCAGATCGAAGGTCCACTTGACCATCCCGGCGATCAGCCGGACCAGGCCGCGCGGCGAGCGGGCGGCCAGCCGCCCGGCATACAGCGGGGTCCGCGTGAGCTGGTAGCCGGCCACGTAGGCGGAGTACTCACCCGCCCACTTCAGGGTGTCCAGCGCTTCGCGCCGGGAGCGCAGCCACAGCGGCACGATCGGCCGGCGGGTGCGGGACTTCTCGGCCAGCTCGGCGCGCCAGTCGCGCTCAGCCTCACCGGGCTGATCCACCCGGATAACCTCGCCCTCCAGCACCGAGCCGCCGGTGAAGCTGTCCGACGCCGGGTTGGTCTTGGCGGGGACGGTGGGCGGGTAGGGGTGGCGGCGGTCGCGGGCGGAGTCGAGGGAGACCACCTCGGCACGCGGCCCGTCGTCGGCCGGTCCGCCCTGCTCGGGGATCGTGGTGAGGTCGGGAGTCCAGTTCGGGCGGTGCCCGTTGGTCTCGGTCGGGGTGTCGGTCATGATGAGGTCACCTCGTGTGCGATCGAGCGGGCGGGGTTGCGGGGCGCGGCCACGTTCTTGGCGGAGTGGGGCCGCGTCCCGTAGGGACGGCTTAAAGCGGGGTCGGTGATGCGGTTGCCGGTCACGTCGCCTCCTTGACGAGGGCGTCGCGCACAGCGCGGGCGGTGTCCATACCGCAGCGCAGCGTCCGCTGAATCCGGGTCGCGCTGGGGGCCTCGGGCAACTCTCCGGCGTCGATCAGGTCCTGCACCCGGGCCGCCAGGACGGCGATGTCCGCTCCGCCCGGGGCGGCGTTCGCCCAGTACGTAGGACCAGTAGGGGCACCGGTAGGGCGCTCGTGATCCAGCCCGGCGAACGCGCCCAGGACGATGGGCAGAGCGATGACGATGGCCACCGCGATGGACGGGCCGAGGATGTGCAGCACGATCCCGGAGACCGTGAACGCCTTGCCTTGCGGCAGGGACCAGGGCAGGTACGGCCAGACGTTCATGCCGAACGTCAGCGCCAGGAACACCCCCTCGATCCGCACCAGGGTACGCGAGACGATCGGCTGGCCACGGGTGGCGAGGTAGGCACGGGCGCCGACGACGAACAGCAACGCCATGCTCATGAACGGCTCGACCAGCCAGGCGAACACCCACGACGGCGACCACAGGGCGGCGCCCTCGGCGGCGAAGTGCTGCACACCGGCCGTCGACCAGGCCAGCGCCAGGGTCAGCGAGACCATCGCGACGCATACCAGCAGCCGTAGCATCCGCGCGGCCTGCCAGGCACGCATGGCCGGGTCTTGGGCCAGCTCGTGCAGCCGGGACGCCTCACGGGCGGCCTTGCGGCGCTTGCGGACCTTGGGCGTGTCCAGCAGTAGTGGTGCGTCGTCGTCCTGGAGGACGGCGAGGTGGTGTGCTTCGGTGACCTCGGCGCGCAGCCGCCGCACGCGCTTGGTCTCGCCTCCGGCCACTACCGGTGGCACAGCCGGGTGAGCCGGGGTGGGCGGGGCCTGCTCGGTCAGGTGGCGCTCCAGTTCGGCCAGGCCGCGCGCCACCTCGTCCGGGGAGGGTTCCGGGGTAGGGGTCGTGTTCGTCATGGGTGATCAGGTCCTTTCGAGGTCAAGCGGTGACGAACAGTCGGCAGTGGAGAGGGTCATGGTCTGCTCCCCTCAGCGCTGGCCCAGCGGCAGCGCGATGGCCAGGGCGGCAACTGCGGCGATCAGCAGCCACACCGCGACGCGGATGATGCGGTATTTGGCGCGGGCCAGCCGCGACAGCCGCCACACATCGGCGGCCAGCCGTCCGGCGGCCTCGCCGTCGTCGCCGGTCGACAGTTCGGCCAGCAGCGCGGCAGGGGAGGCGGCGCGGGCGTGAGCGACGAACCCGGTACCGCCCCGGCGCGGGATGCGGGGCATGACTGCGCTCAGCACAGTGGCCGCCGCGATGGCGAACAGGGCGCCCGCGATCAGACGCAGAACGTGCGCGGCACCGGTCAGGGCAGGGGTGGCGGCGACGGTGAGCGCGAGTCCGCCGGCGGCCAGCGACACCAGCAGACCGCACTTGGCATCCACCCGCGCCAGCTCACCACGGACGGAGGCCGCGTCCTGCTGGAGGGCTTGAACGGCGCGGGACGTCACACCTCACCCGCCAGGAGTTTGCGCACGCACGCGTCGGCGTAGCGCTGATCCTGCTCGGCCACGCGCTGAGCGGTGATGCGATCCATGGACAGCAGAGCGCCGGTGATGGGGTCGCTGTCGGCGATCGCGGAGGCTTCGGCGGCGCTGTACTTGGCCTTGCGCGCCGATTCCTGCAAGTTCTTACGCTTGCTGGTCATGACTGTGGTTCCTTTGCTGGTCTAGAGGCTGGACTGGGAACGGGCCAGGGTGCGGCAGGCTCCACAGCGGGCCACGTGGCGGGCGCCGTGGGAGCGGCACAGCTCCTCTTGGCCGCGCGCCGTGCGGCAGCGCGGGCAGGAGGTCGCGATGGTGTGCTCGTGCGTGCAGTCGAGGCACAGGAAGCGGCTCATGAGTTAGGCCACCTCAGTCCGCTGCTCGGCCCAGCCGAGCATGGTCAGCAGATCGGACGCGGGGATGCCGGCCCATACTCCGCTGTCGGGGCGAACCTCCAGCGCGCGGGCCAGGCACAACGCCCGGACGGGGCACTCGGCGCAGACCTCGCGGGCCACCTGCTCGCGGGCGGCGCGTTCGTCGGCGCTCTCGTCGGTGAAGGCGTCGGGGCCGGTGTGCAGCTCGGGGTCCGCATCGCACAGCGCGCCCTCGGCCAGCCGGCGCGGCATGCCATCGGTGATGGCCATCAGCAGCGACAGGGCCGGGTGCGCGACGGGAAGCCGGACGGCGGGGGCGCTCATCGGGCGGCCTTCTTCGACTTACAGATCGGGCAGGGATAGAGGCCGGAGCCAGGGTTCCAAATCTGGCCGTTGCGGCAGTCCGACGTGCAGCAGTCGGACTTGGCCGGGATGGACAGGCAGGTCATGATGGTGGTGCTCCTTCGTGGGAGTTGAGGGGCGGCCCGTGTCTTGGCCGATGGGGGCCGCCCCGAGGATGATTCGCAGGGATCAGCGCAGTTCCCCGCGCCGCTTCAGCTCGTCTAAGGCGAGGTCGATGCCCTCGTGGCGGAGGTCGGCCGTTCCGTTGGTGGACTTGGCGGCCTGGGTGATCCAGTTCTTGATGTCCTTGGTGCTGTCGAGGAGGAACAGTCCCTCGCGGTCCATGTCCTTGGTCCCTTCGGTGTCTTTCGGGAGGATGGGTACCGGCTGATTGGCCGGAGTGCCCCGGCGGGGAGTCGAACCCTGCCTTGCGACCATCGGGGCTGAAAGCTGCCGATCCGCAGGCCGTCAGCGCTGAACGACGGGCTTGTCCAGGTCACGGTGGTGCAGGGCGACGGTGAGCCCGCTCTCGCGCAGCCGGTCGGCGAGGTGGTAGGCGAAGACGGGGGCGCGGTGCCGGCCACCGGCGCAGCCATCGGCCACGGTCACCGTTCCGGCGCTCGGACCGTGGAGAAACGCGGTCACCGCGGCGGCGGTGGCCTCCAGCAGATCCGCGATGCCCGGTGTGCCCAGCACCGTGGTGCGGACCGGCTCGTCGTGAGCGGTCATGTAGCGCAGTTCAGGCGTGACGTGCGGGTCCTTGAAGTGCTGGCGCAAGTCGATGGTCAGATGCGCGGCGGGCGGCTCACCGTGCAGGTAGCCGAAGGACTCGATGTGGACCTGTACATCACCGGTGTGGGCGGTTGTCATGGTGGTGCTCCTTCGCTGGAGTTGAGGGGTGGCCCGTGTCTTGGCCGATGGGGGCCGCCCCTGCGACGTGATTGGCGAAGCTGGCTGCTCCGGGCACCCGCCCGACCCGTGAGGCTGGGCGGGTGCCTGCGACGTCAGATCGCTTGGTGGGAGTGGGTTACCGGCGTTTCATGGAGGTCTGCAGACCGCACCCGCCCGCAGCAGGGGAGTGCGTCACCTTCCCGCCAGCGTCCGCCGTGCTCTTAGCGACCCGGCCGGGCTGCCCGCATCCGTCGCACTTGATCTCTACTGTCTGGATCTTGCTCATGTTGATCTCCGTTGCGGTGGGTCTAGCTGCGGGTCTTGTTGCTGATCAGGGCGCCGCCGGGCACCTGGATCGCGGTGGTGCCGTTGGTGTCGCGGTGCTTCAGGTGCAGGTCGTCGGTGCGCTCGCACCGGAACGTCTCGTAGGTGTCGGTGATGAACTGCGTGCCGCACTTGTCGGCCATGACGGCTCCCCGTGGTGGATGGCGTGGAGCGGACGCTCCGGACACACGCCCGGATGAGCCGGGCGCGATCCGCAACGTCAGCCGAGACCGCCGGCGAAGGTCACCAGCGCGTCAGCCACCGTCATCAGGCCGTTGAAAGCGGCCGTCGCGACGTCTGCGGCCTTGGCCGGGTCGCGGACGATGAAGAACAGCGCCACGACCGTGAGCAGGAACGGGACGAAACGGTGGGTCTTCGGGGTGGGGAGCATCGCAGTGCCCTTTCGGCCGGAACCTGCTGTACAGGTTCTAAGAGATATGGAACATGTACAGCCGCGGAGAGTCAAGGCTTGGGGCTTGGCTTCTTTGGGATTCCGCCGTGCGGGGCCTTGGTCTCTGTGACTGACTCCAGAGAACCGCAGGGCAAGGGGCTGAGGGCAGCGTGATCGCGGGGGTGCTCAGTTGCTCAGGGGGTGATTTTCGGGGGTGATTTATCCCCTGAGCTGGACGAACAAGATCTATGGATTCGGGCGAAGAGCTGGTCGAGCGGCCTTGACGCGGGTCATCCTGACCTTGACCGCATGATCGGAGGTGAGGATGTCCCGGATGCCTAACCTCGTGCTGGCCGAAGCCATGCGCCGGGCTGACTGCTCGAATAAGGGACTCGCGTCAAGGGTCCAGCTCGTTGCACAGGAGGAGGGTGTGACCCTCCGGTGTACGCACGTGGACGTCAAGCGCTGGCTTGAGGGAGTCCAGCCACGGCCTGCGACAGCGAAGTTCATAGCGGAAGCGCTCAGCCGCAAAGCCGGTGTGAGGTTCTCTCTGGAGGACATCGGCATGGGCGGGGTGCTCACACCGACGGCCCTGGAGCGGGGGCTTGAGTACGCCGACGCCGTGCCCGAGGTCGGTTCCCGGCTGCTCGGGCTCACCCGCAGGGATCTGGTGGACGATCCGCTTGCCGTAGAGGCTGCCGTCGTGCCCTCTGCGTGGACGCAACCGCTTCTGACGTGGCTGCTGTCGAGACCCGAACCGCTGCCGGCGGGGAGCGGCATGCAGGTCAATGTGGGGGAGTCCGATGTCCGGGCCGTTCGCATGACCACTCAGCTCTTCATGAAGCTGGACTTCCAGTTCGGCGGCGGTCATGCTCGCGCGGCCCTGGCGCAGTACTACGTCCGCGATGTGAGCCCGCTCCTGGAAGGAAAGTTCACCGAACCCGTTGGGCGAGAGCTGTTCTCCGCTGCTGCTGAGGTTGCTCAACTTCTCGGCTGGACGGCTTACGACCTGGGACGTCACGGGCTTGCTCAGCGCTACATGATCCAGGCGCTCCGCCTCGCCCAGGCCGCGGGTGATCGCATGCTCGGGGGGCGGCTACTCGGCAACATGAGCCACCAGGCGAACTATCTGGGGAACTTCCAGCAGGCGATACAGCTTGCCAGAGCAGCGCAGGAGGGCTCGAAAGGGGTCGCTAGCGGCACCACCATGGCGAGCTTTCTTGCAATGGAAGCGAGAGCCCATGCGGGGAACGGCGACGATGCGGCATGCTCCCAGGCGCTTCGCGAGGCTGAAAAGCTCTTCGAGAGCCGGAACGTTGCCGACGATCCCGAGTGGATCAGTTACTTCGATGACGCTGAACTAGCAGGAGAGGGAGCCCACTGTTTCCGGGATCTACGGAAACCGCTTATCGCGCAAGAATTCGTCGGTCGCTGCCTCGAACTCACCGATCCCGTTTACGCTCGCACCCTCGCGTTCATCCGTCTGGTGCAGGCGGCTACGTATGTCCACCAGGGGGAGCCGTGCCAAGCCGCTGCCCTGGCTACCGAAGCTGTTGAGCTTGCCGGTTCTCTCAAGTCGATGCGCTATCTCCGGTACGTCTCCGATCTCTGCGCCGATCTGAAGGAATACCAAGGAAACCGCGAAGTCGAGAGCTTTCGGGAACTGGTAAGCGGCAAGTACCCGTCGATCGCCTAGAACGGCGTCCACGAGCGCGGTGCCTCATCATCGTGAAGTGAGGCGAAGCGCATCCTGAACTCCTGGGCAACCCTTTCACTCTCATTTACGTTCTGCATGAGCCAGGTGGTCATCTTCAGCTCGTTGATCGAGCGGAGTACGGGGAATCCTTCCCATGAAATGACATCGAAGCCGTAGGTATCGGCGAAGCTCTCATACTCTTCGGCGGTGTGCCAGCCGATGAGGCGTTCTGTCGCGGTGACTGCCAAATCCGTTTCTGGCGGACCGAAGGCGAACCGCTCGAAGTCGATGAGCAAGACTGTGCCGTCGAGGGCAACGATCAGGTTCTGCTGATGAGCATCCCCATGCACCGCGCACGGAGCCAATGGGTAGCGGAGGCTCTCGTACTTCTCGCGCAGTTCGATGAGACGGGCCGTAAGGAACTCATGGTCCTGATCCGAGAGTGCCTCTGCCTTAGCGATGCGCTCGGAAACGCGGCCGAAGATGTCGAACTCGGGCAGAGGAAGATCCGGAGGGACCGGGAGGTTGTGGAGCCGCCGGAGAATTTGGGCAAGGTCTCTCACGCTTGCCTTACCGCCGTTATTTTCGATCAGGCGCCAGAAAGTGACCGGCCTACCTCGGATCATCAGGGGCTGCTCGTAGTCCGCAGGCTCTGCCGCTGGTAGACCTGACTCGCGCAGCCATTCGGCAACGGCGACTTCTTTCCTCGCATCGGGAAGGACCTCGGCGCTACGGGCAATTCTGACGATCACTTTCTCTGCTGAGAGCTGGAATATGGCGTTCTCTCCCAGGCGGAGGAGTGCTGCGTCTTCTGCGTGGAGACCGATTTTTCGGCATGCTGAATCGAGAGTTTCGCGTGCTTCGGAGGCGGTGAAGGGCAGGGCGGTTGCCTGTGACTCGTCCAATGGAGCCTGCCTATTCGTTGAGCGGTTCACGGTCTATCACTTATTGAGGAGAGCGGGTGACGATTCGTCCAACCCCTCTTTTGCTCTCTACGATTCCCTCTGATTCCAGCAGGGCTATGGCACGTCTTACGGTAACTCGTGCTACGCCGTACTGCTCAGCAAGCGCGGATTCTCCGGGAATGCGCGACTCTCTTGGGAAGTCTCCCGCAAGAATCGCTTTCCGGATGGACTCCGCAACCTCATCAGTCCGGGTCAGCGCGCCCTGCACGTCACCCACGAACCAACCCTTACCGTGAACCGCTGTGATCCGCCCTTCGGCGGCCAGCATCTGGAGTGCCTGACGTGCGGTTCCCTTGGATACTCCGTGTTGCTCAGCCAGTGTCATCTCTCGGGGGAGCCGACTGCCCTGTGAGAGCTTGCCACTGGCGATGTCCTGACGTAGAGCCGCGGCTATGGTCTCGTACCGCGTCGAGGGGGAAGAGGGCTCACCGGACGCCCCACCGATGACGCGTCGGCCCCTGCCCATCTCGCTTACTACCAGGCCCAGGCGCTCCAGTTCGGCGACTGCCTGTCGAACGGTGCCCCGGGCAACGCCGTACGTCCGCACAAGGACGGCGTCGGAACCCAGCATGCCGCCCGGCGGCGGGTCGCCGGCCTGAATCCGGGCGCGGAGGTCATCCGCGATTCGGAGGTAAGCGGGCTGCTCGTTGCTCTGACTCATCGTGCTCCCTTGCTGAGGAACATTGCCCTCCAGGCTACGACGGTAAGCGCTGGCGCTCACCGCGGTCCGGGTGGGTGAGCCGAACCGTACGATCGAGGTTTCCACCTCGTCAGGAGTGGGTCGGCAGCGAGGCCCGTCATCACTCGCCTCACGTGCCAGCCCAGGGAGTCAAGCAGTTTCGACCTGGCATGTATCTATCCATCGCGCTAACACGCTGAATGCCGCCAGATACTCCAAGGCTTCTTGCTCGTCCCAATCAAGTGTGTGTTGGTGAACGGCGACGTTTCGAATCCCGGTGAAGCATCCTGAGGCAAACGCAACCGCCCCTTCCTGACGGCTTCTCCAAGTCTCGGTATTTCGGTCCCCAGGGAATCTAAAGCGTGGCGCTCCGGGTCTTGGGTCTTCTCGCGTAAAGCCTTGCTTTAAAAGGTTTCCCTCGGAGATGTCTTTTCTTCCTAGCTTCGCCTGGGCATGAGCACTGATCGCTCTTGCTGCCTGCTCTACCGCTTCTCGATGATGGCCAGCATCCCAAAACGTAGAAGCGGCATCCCATACCCATGGGTGGAGTTGCGATGCATGAATTGACGGACCTTTGGGTCCTAGGTTTTCCTCGACCTCTCGGAGATCCAGTAGCATGCCAAGTGCAACATTTGCATGTTGCCTTACTTCCCATCGGTTGTCCCAGCTGTAACGCGCTACTAATTCCGGATCCAGGCGCTGCATAATGGTATGGGCTGTTGGCGATAAACGGAGAACGAGCTGCTCTGCTTCCTCGGTGGCCTGGTGATTGGTGTTGGCATATGCGAATTTATCAAGCGTAAGAAGTGCGTTACAGTAAGCTTCTAAACGTTCAATGCACCACTCGATGTTCATGGCATGAAGCGTAACTTTAACTTCCTCTCCGCACACAGGAATCAGGTAAGACGTCTCATGTGGGGCACTTCGCCCCTGGGATGGGTGGCGCTGCGGTATCACCGTCGATGGTGCAAGCGCTCAGCCGGTCGCTGGGCCATCTGCGGCGGCTGCAAGGCCGACCGTCAGCGGCAGACCTGGCTTGGTGGCGTATGGCTGATCGCTACCCAAGTGCCTGCACCTCTACCGGTGAGGACTGGGCTCCCTGGGGAGGGCATCACCTTGGAGTGCTACCCCGTTGACAGTGTTGACAGCGTTGACGCAGCCTGCTTTTCAGGCAGGTCAGAGCCTATTCCTGAGTGCGGAAGGGAGCGTTGACAGGTGTTGACGGCCGTTGACATTAACCCGGGGCTCTCGGTTTGTGTCAACGGCCGTCAACGCCTGTCAACACCCCGATGGACAGGCCGTTCAAGCGCTTGACGTGCTCGGATGAGGGTCTGTGTCAACGCTGTCAACGCTGTCAACGGGGGCGTGACGGGAAGCGGCTACGCGTTTAACGTGAGTTGGTGAAGCTTCCCTGGATCGAACGACTCCGTGCGTGGCGTACGGCCAAGCTCGCCGAGATCGACGCGAATCCCTACGGGGTTCCTCCTCGCCCGCGCTTCTCTCGCCTGACGCTCACGGTGGTCATCGGGGCGGTCTGGGTGATCTGGCTTCCCTGGGCTTTCAGGGTCGCCGCCGGCTATGACGATTTGGCCTCCTACACAGGGCCTATCTGCATGGGTTGCCTCCTCATGGTCCTGGTCGGCCTGGGCTGGCTACCGCTCGACGGCGTGGGGTGGGCTCTTTGGGTGGCGTTCGGCTTCGCGGTGGTCGCCATGGCGGTCCTCGGGTGGGAAGGCGGATACCGGGTGGGCGGGCCAGTCCTCGCGGTGGTCGTCGCGGCTCACGGCGCGGTGGTGGCATGGGCTGTTCCGCTGTTGTGGCGGCACGGTCGGGCCGACTGGCACGAGCGCAGGCAAGCGGGGCCGGATTAGGCGATCACGGCGGAAACGGGGCCACTCAGACGGCCGTAGGGGGCCGTTCGGACGTGGGTCGTACTCATCGGATGCGCAGGATTTCGATCGCCGCATAGAGGCGCTGAACCTTGGTCATGCTGAATACGTGTTGAGATCTCTGCAAGGATCGGCATCCATGCAGCTCAGCGCGTTTTCGCGGCGGGTCTGTAAAACCGTCGGCTCAGCCTACGCAGGTTCAAGTCCTGCACCTGCCACACCAGCAGAAAGAGGCCCCTCACCAGCGAGAACGCGGTGAGGGGCCTTCTTCGTTCTCTGCCTCTGAGTCCCCGTGATTCCCCGCTGTCTCCCGTGTGATCTGGCACGCCTGCGGCATGCTGATCAAGACTGTGACCGCTTCCTCGGCGGAATCGCTCCCTGTGTGTACGTCATGGGCCCTTGATGTTCCCGGCGGCTCAGGAAGACTGGTGTCGTGATACTTGAGACAGTGCGCCCCCGCGACTACAGCGACGTCCGACATGTGGGGCAGTACTTCCGCGAGGGCATTCCGGTCGTAATGGATCTCACGGCGGTGGCGGACGAGGAGGCAGTACAGTTCGTGGACTTCGCTGCGGGTCTCATCTGCGGGCGGCGTGGTGACATGGAGCGTCTGAG
>NZ_JBSFPS010000038.1:0-46799 GCF_053588315.1 Streptosporangium sp. NPDC003464
CGTCGAAGGGCGCGCTGATCGTGGACTGCCTCCTCGACGCGTTCGGCCCGGCGCCGCTGGAGGGTGCTACTCGAGCCGAGCTCATGTCCTCGGCCCGCCGCCGACGGCCTCCGCGACGTCGACCTCGTCGTCCCCGGCGGATGCGCGGTGGCCGTGGTCGGCCGGTCGGGCGCCGGCAAGTCGCTGCTGGCCGCCCTCGCCGGACGCCTGGTGGACCCCCTCCACGGGACCGTCCGCCTCGACGGCGTGCCGCTGCCCGACCTCTCCCGCGAGGCGCTGCGCCGGGCCGTCGGGCACGCCTTCGAACGCCCCGTCCTGGTCGGGGAGACCGTCGCCGACGCCATCGGCCTCGGCCTCGACGGCCCCGCCCCGGAGACCGTGCGCGCGGCCGCCCGCGCGGCGCGCGCCGACGCCTTCGTCCGGCGGCTCCCGCTGGGATACGACACCCCGCTGCGGGAGGCTCCGATGTCCGGCGGGGAGCGGCAGCGGATCGGCCTGGCCCGCGCCTTCGCGCAGGGGGAGCGCCTGCTCGTCCTGGACGACGCCACCTCCAGCCTGGACACCGTCACCGAACGGCAGGTCGGCAGGGCGCTCGCCGGCGAGCTGCGCGGCCGTACCCGCCTGATCGTGACCCACCGGGTGGCGACCGCGGCGGCCGCCGACCGGGTGATCTGGCTGGACGGCGGCCGGGTGCGCGCCTACGACACGCACCGGGCGCTGTGGGACGACCCCGGATACCGGGCCGTCTTCCAGGCGGACGCCCCGTGAGCCGCGGCCGCCGTCCCCCGCCCCGGACTGCCCCCGCCGACGGCCCCCGCGCCCGCCCCGCGACCGGTCCTGCGGGCGGCAGCCACCGCGCCCGCCCCGCGACCGGCCCCACGGGCGGCGGCCACCGCGCCCCCGCCCAGGCCGGCCCGGTCGACCGCCCGATCCGCCGGGCGCTCCGGCGGGACCCCCGCCTGCTTGTCAGGCTCGGCCTCTGGTCGGTCGCGGAGGCCGCGCCCGCCCTCGTCATCGGCCTCGCCATCGCGCGGGCCGTCGACGAGGGGTTCGCCGCCGGCCGGCCCGGCACCGGGGCCGCCTGGCTGGCCGTCCTCGCCGGCGCCTGGCTGCTGGCCGCGGCGGGCGCGCGGCAGGTCGTGCTGGCCGTCGCCGCCATCGTGGAGCCGTTCCGGGAGGAGCTGCTCGGCCACGTCGTCGAGAGCACGCTGGAGCGGTCGGCGGCATCCGGGCACGGGGCGGACACCGCGGCGGTGGCCCGGTCGAACCTGCAGGTCGAGCTGGCCCGCGACGCCCTGGCCTCGGTCATCACCGTCGTCAGGTCCTTCGTCTTCACCGTGGCCGGCGTCGCGCTCGGCCTGATGACGTTGATCCCCCAGGTGCTCGTGCTGGTCCTGCCGCCCTTCGTCGCCGGCCTGGGCCTCTTCCTGCTCTCGCTGCCGGCCATGGCCCGGCGGCAGCGGGCGTTCCTGCTGGCCGACGAGCGCACCGCCGAGGCGGTCACCGCCGTGACCGGCGGGCTGCGCGACGTCGCCGCCTGCGTGGCGGACGACCGGGTGGCCGCCGGGGTCGGCCGGCAGGTGGCGGAGCAGGCCGCCGCCGGGCGCGCGCTCGCCAGGGTCACCGCCGTGCGGACGCTGTCGCTGGCGGTGGGCGGCCGGCTGCCGGTCCTGCTCGTGCTGGCCGGCACCCCCTGGCTGCTGGGCCAGGGGGCCGGGGCCGGGGTGATCCTCGGCGCCCTGGCCTACGTCACGCAGTCACTGGCGCCGGCGCTCGGCAACCTCGTGGAGGGCCTGGGCATCAGCGGGGTCCGGCTGCGCGTGTCGCTCGACCGCATCCTCCGCTCCGGCGCGCCCGCCCGCCCGGCGACCGCGCGGAGCACGGCCCGGGACGTGGAGGTGCGGCTGAGCGGCGTGAGGTTCGCCTACGGCCCGCACGCCGAACCGGTCATCTCCGATCTCGACCTGTCCGTCCCCGAGGGGGACCACATCGCCGTGGTGGGGCCCAGCGGCATCGGCAAGTCCACCCTCGCCGCGCTCGTCACCGGCGTGCTCCGGCCGGACGCGGGGCAGGTCACCGTCGGCGGCGTCCCGGCCGACCGGCTCGACCCGGCCCAGCGGGTGCTCATCCCCCAGGAGGCCTACGTCTTCCGGGGCACGCTCCTGGAGAACCTGACCTACCTGGCGCAGGCGCCGCGGCAGGCCGTCGACGACGCCGTGGCGGCGGTCGGCCTGACCGCCCTGGTGGCCCGGCTGGGCGGCCACCACGCCGAGATCCACTCCGGCCTGCTGTCGCCGGCCGAGCGCCAGCTGGTGGCCCTGGCCCGGGCCTATCTGACCCCGGCCCGCCTGGTCATCCTCGACGAGGCGACCTGCCATCTGGACCCGGCGGCCGAGGCCCGCGCGGAGGAGGCGTTCGCCCGCCGCGGGGGCACCCTCCTCGTCATCGCCCACCGGCTGACCTCCGCGCGGCGCGCCCGGCGGATCCTCGTCATGGACGGCACGAGCGTCCGGCTGGGAGGGCACGAGGAGATGCTCGCCGCCTCGCCGCTCTACGCCGACCTGGTCGGCCACTGGAACCCCTCGGACACCCAGGAGCTGGTGCCATGATCTACCCACCCGCCGGGCGGCAGCCGATCGTCGACCACCTCCACGGTCACGCCGTACCCGATCCCTACCGATGGCTGGAGGATCCGGCGAGCGCGGCGACCCGGGACTGGCTGGCCGCCCAGGACGGGCTGTGGCGCGACCACGCCGCCACGCTCGCCGGGCGCGACGCGTGGCACGCCCGGGTGGCCGAGCTCTCCGGCGCCGGGACGGTCAGCCCGCCGGTCTGGCGCGGGCAGCACCGCTTCCTGCTGCGCCGTACGGCCCGGCAGGAGCACGCGGTGCTCTACACCGCCGGGCCGGGACAGGCCGAACAGGCGCTGGTCGACCCGGCGGAGCTCGATCCCAGCGGCCTGACCACGCTCGACCACTGGCAGCCCGACCTCGACGGCCGGCTGCTGGCCTACCAGCTGTCCAGGAGCGGTGACGAGCGGTCGGAGCTGTACGTCATGGACGTCGGCACCCGGCAGGTCGTCGACGGTCCCATCGACCGCTGCCGCTACGCGCCGGTGGCCTGGCTGCCGGACGGGAAGGCGTTCTTCTACGTCCGCTCCCGCCAGGTCTGCCTGCACCGGGTCGGCACCCCGGCCGGCGACGACGTGGTGATCTGCCCCGCCGACCGCTCCTACGGCCTGGGGATCAGCCACGACGGCCGCTGGCTGACGGTGGCGGCGGCGGCCGACGGCGGCGGCAACGACCTGTGGCTGGCCGACCTGTCCGCCGCCCCTCCCGACCGCCCCGAACTGCGGGTGGTCCAGGAGGGGACGGGCGCGGTGACGGCGCCCGCCGTCGGCCGCGACGGGCGCCTGTACCTCCTCACCACCCTGGGCGCGCCCCGGGGCCGCCTGTGCGTCGCCGACCCGGCGCGCCCCGGACCCGAGCACTGGCGCGAGCTGGTCGGCCCGGATCCGGAGGCGGTGATCGGCGACTTCGCGGTCCTCGACGGCTCGGTGCTCCTGGTCGGCTGGACCCGGCACGCGATCAGTGAGATCAGCGTCCACGACCTGGCGACCGGCGAGCCGCTCGGCCAGGTGCCGCTGCCCGGTCTCGGGACGGCCGGGCGGATGTCCACCCGGCCCGAGGGCGGCCACGAGGTCTGGTTCACCTACACCGACAGCGTCACCCCCGGGAGCGTGCACCGCTACGACGCGCGCACCGGCCGCAGCTCGCTCTGGGCCGCCGCGCCCGGCACGGTCGAGGTGCCGGAGCTGTCGGCCCGCCGGCTCGTCTACACCTCGGCGGACGGCACGCCGGTGCGGATGGTCGTGCTGGCCCGGCCCGGGACCGGCCCCCGCCCGACGATCCTGTACGGCTACGGCGGGTTCGGCCTCTCGCTCACCCCCTCCTACTCCAGCTACGTCCTGCCCTGGGTCGAGGCCGGCGGGGTCTTCGCCTTCGCCCAGCTGCGCGGCGGCGGCGAGCAGGGCGCGCAGTGGCACCGCGACGGAATGCTCGACCGCAAGCAGAACGTCTTCGACGACTTCGTGGCGGCGGCCGAACGGCTCATCGCCGACGGCTGGACCAGCGCCGACCGGCTGGGCATCTGCGGCGAGTCGAACGGCGGGCTGCTGGTCGGAGCCGCCCTGACGCAGCGGCCGGACCTGTTCGCCGCGGCGGTCTGCTCGGCCCCGCTGCTCGACATGGTCCGCTACGAGCGCTCCGGGCTCGGCCTCTCCTGGCGCTCGGAGTACGGCACGGCCGCCGACCCCGAGCAGCTCGGCTGGCTGCTGGGCTACTCCCCCTACCACCGGGTCAGGGACGGGGTGGACTACCCGGCGACGCTGCTGACCGCCTTCGGCGGCGACTCCCGAGTGGACCCCTTCCACGCCCGCAAGATGTGCGCGGCGCTGCAGGGGGCGACCTCGGGCTCCCGGCCGATCCTGCTGCGCCATGAGAGCGACGTCGGGCACGGGCCCCGGGCGGTCAGCCGGTCGGTCGGGCTGGCGGGCGACATGCTCGCCTTCCTCGCCGCGCACACCGGCCTCGAACGGCCCCGCTAGCCGGCCTCCGCCGGCCTCAGTTGACGTCCCGGTAGCGGATCAGCCCGATCTCCCGCACGTCGTCCGGCCACAGCCAGCCGGCCTCCCGGGCCATGGTGACCGCCTCCACCCGCGTCCGGGCACCGATCTTGGACAGGATCCGCGACAGGTAGTTGCGGACCGTGCCGCCGGACAGGAAGAGCCGGTCGGCGATCTCGCTGACCGGCGCCCCCTCGGCCGCGGCCTTGAGGACCTCCAGTTCCCGGGTGGTGAGCGGGTTCTGCCTGGCGTTGAGCGCGGCGACGGCGAGGTCGGGGTCGATGACCCGCTCACCGGCGGCCACCCGGCGCACGCACTCGGCGAGCTGCCCGGCCGGGGTGTCCTTGACGACGAACCCGCGCGCCCCGGCGTCCAGCGCCCGGCGCAGCGCGGCCGGCGTCGCCAGCCCGGTCAGGATCACCGCCTTGCACGAGGGGAGCCTGCGGTTCAGCTCCGCCGTGGCGGCCAGGCCGTCGGTGCCCGGCAGGCCGATGTCGACGAGCGCGATGTCGGGCCTGTGGACCAGGCAGGAGGGCACCACGTCGTCGCCGTGCCCGACGTCGTCGACCACTTTGATGTCGTGCTCGGCGGAGAGCAGGGCGACCATCGCTCCACGGATGAGATGCATGTCCTCGGCGATCAGGACGCTTATCACCGGTTTTTCCCCTTTTCGGTGACCCAGTGGTGTCTCCCGGAGCATGACTGCTACCCCAGGCAGTCAGCCGACTACCCTGGATAGCCGAGTTAAGCACCGGATCATCGATTCCGGGTGGGAAATCATGGCCTTCCCGGAGACGGCCCGCCTCACACCCCCGTCCCTCGGACCGGAACGACAGGCAGCCATGACCGTATTGCCCTTATCGTCCGGTCCGCTGATGATGAAGGTCGTGTCCGCCGCGCCGGAATGAGGGCCTGTTGCTCTACAACCCGTTCGACCACGCGCTGCAAGAGAACCCCTACCCCACCTACGCGCGGCTCCGCGAGGAGGCGCCGCTGTACCACAACGCCGAGCTGGACTTCTGGGCGCTGTCACGGCACGCCGACGTCAACGCGGCCTTCCGGGACCCGGCCCTGTTCTCCAGCGCGCACGGCGTCACCCTGGAGATGTGGGACGCCGGCGCGTCCGAGCTGGTGGGGTTCCTGGCGATGGACCCGCCCCGCCACACCCGGATGCGGGCCCTCGTCTCCCGGGGCTTCACCCCCGCCCGGGTGGCCGGCCTGGAGCCCGCCGTACGGGCGCTCACCCGCGAGCTCCTGGCCCCGGCGCTGGAGGCGGGCAGGTTCGACTTCGCCGGGGTGGTCTCGGCGGTCCCGGTGTACGTCATCTCCGAGCTGCTCGGCGTCCCGCGGGAGGACCGGGCGGAGATGCTGCGCCTGTCCGAGATCATCATCACCCGCTACGACGGGGACACCGGGATACCGCAGACGTTCTGGGACGCCGCCACCGCCCTGACCGCCTTCTACGAGGAGCTGATCGCCGAACGGCGGGCCCGGCCGCGCGAGGACCTCGTCAGCGCGCTCGTCCTGGCCGAGATCGACGGGGACCGGCTCGGCGACGACGAGATCGCCGCCGTGCTGTCGTTGATCGGCGTCGCGGGCAACGAGTCGGTGACCAAGCTGGCGGCCAACGCCTGGTACCAGGGCTGGCTCCATCCCGGCCAGCGCGCGATCGCCTGGGCGGGCGCCGTCGCGGCGTGGGTGGAGGAGACGCTCCGCTACGACGGGTCCGCCCAGATGGTCGCCCGCCGCCTCACCCGCGACACCGTCCTGCACGGCACGACGGTCCCGGCCGGCGCCCGCATGGTGCTGCTCGGCGCGTCCGCCAACCGCGACCCCCGGGCCTTCCCGCACGCCGACCGCTACGACCTGACCCGCGACACCGGTCAGGCCATCGCGTTCGGGTCCGGCCCGCACTTCTGCCTCGGAGCGGCCCTGGCCCGCCTCCAGCTCAGGGTCGTCCTGGAGGAGCTCGTCGCCGCGGTGGAGGGCTATGACGTCGACGAGACGGGCATCGAGTTCGTGCACTCACCGAACCTGCGCGGCTTCCGCGCGCTGCCCACCTCGGTCAAACTCCGCTAGGGAGCCTGCCGACCCCGCCGTACAGCCCCGTGGGCGCGGGGGCGGGGTCGGTGGGACGCCAGAACGCCAGGTCCACCATGCCCGGCTCCAGCAGCTCGAACCCGGCGAACAGGTCGGCGACCTCGTCGCGGGTGCGCACGTAGGCCTGCGACGCCTTGCGGATCTGCTCCTTGCGGTCCTCCCAGCCCTCCACCACGCCGTGGGAGATCGCCAGGAAGCTCCCGTCGGGGAGGGCGTCGCGGAAGGTGCGCACGATCCGCGCGGGGTCGGCCTCGTCGGGGACGAAGTGCAGCAGCGCCACCATCAGCAGGCCGACCGGCTGGGACCAGTCGATGA
Source organism: Streptosporangium sp. NPDC003464 (assembly GCF_053588315.1). NCBI lineage: Bacteria > Bacillati > Actinomycetota > Actinomycetes > Streptosporangiales > Streptosporangiaceae > Streptosporangium > Streptosporangium sp. NPDC003464. The sequence goes on from NZ_JBSFPS010000038.1 coordinate 7,040, forward strand.
AGTCCCGCACCACCGGCTCGTCCAGGATCTCCCGCGGCCTCGTGGCGTCGCCGCCGACGATGCGCACCCGGTCGGAGCCGGCCATGAGCGCGCGGGCGTGCGCCAGCACGATCTCGTCGTGGTCGACGTAGACGACGCGGGTGTCGGGCGCGACGGCGTGGGCGATCTCATGGACGTTGCCGCTGGCCGGCAGGCCCGCCCCGATGTCGAGGAACTGGCGGACCCCCTGGTCCACGAGGTGGCCGACCACCCGGCCGAGGAAGCGGCGGTTCTCCACGAACGACCTGCGCGCGTCCGGGTTGAGCTCCAGGATCCGCTGCGCGGCCTCGCGGTCCGCGGGGAAGTTCTCCCTGCCGCCGATCATCCAGTCGTAGACGCGCGCCGGGTGCGGTCTGGCCGTGTCGAAGTTCACGCGTGATCACCTTCACTGTCGGGGGGCGGTGCGCGCCGCCACAGTAGTCCCCCGGCAGTCCCCCGGCGCGGGCCGGGCGGCCGGGACACCGGTCACGTCAGCGCGCAGAGCCTGTCGCGGATCTCCGTGAGCACGTCCGGTGTCTCCTGCGGCATGCACGCCGCCACCGTCAGCCTGGCGAACGCCTCGTGGTAGCCGTCCACGTCCGTGCCGTCCAGCACGAAGTCGTTGTCGAACTGGTGGACCGAGACCACCGGGTCCATGTCGGGGAAGCGGAACATCGTGAACGGCGCCGACCTCGGCACGTACGACGACACCAGCCGCGTCACCTGCAGCGTGACGTGCGACAGCTTCGACACTCCGATCAGGTGGCTCAGCTGGTCGGCCTGGACCTGCGGCCCGGCGATGCAGCGCATCAGCGCCGCCTCGTCGACGACCGCCCACAGCGCCGGGCCGCCCTCCCGGGCCAGCGCGTCCTGCCGGCGCGCCGTCGTCTCCACCGCCCCCGCGATCAGCTCGGGTGACGGGAACGGGTTCTGGGAGACGCGGACCGCGGCCGTCGCGTATTCGGCGGTCTGCAGCAGCGGGGGGACGAACTGGAGCTGGTAGGTGCGGATCAGCTCCGCGCGCTGTTCCAGCCCGAACGTCGCCGACACCCACAGCGGGATGGCGGGCATGTCCCACCAGCCGGGCTCACGCTCGCCACGGGCGATCGACAGGATCGCCTCCCGCTGGAAGCGGGCGGTCACGCCGTAGAGGGTGAGCAGCGCTTCGACGTCGTCGAGTGGGGTCTCAGCCTCGGCGGCGCCGTTCTCCACGGACATGACCACCCGCTCATCGACGTCGACCATGTCCCCGGCTTGCGCCGGAGACAGCCCGCGCGCCTCCCGCAGGAGCCGCAGCCGCTCGCCCAGAACAGCGCGCTGGCCGGCGTCGAGCTTTCCGACGAGGCGCGGCGGGTTCTCCTCGATGTCGGGGAGGACCGGACCGCTGTCGCCGGAAGAGAAAGGGCTAGGGATGTCATCCCCCACAAGCCATCCCACAGGCACCTGCAACAGCACGGCGAGCGCCGTGAGCTGCTCCAGGGTCGGATTGGTCCGCTGGCCCTTGCTCAGCTGGTGAATGTAGACGTGAGTGGTCTGTACTCCCGCGTCCGTGACGGCTCTCGCTGCCCTCCGGGTGGAGTAGCCGCGATGACGCAGCGCCTCCCCCAGCCGGTCGGCGAGGTTCGCCACACATACCTCCTGTCCGGAACAGCCTGTACATGACGCGAGAAGGTCAGAATACGCGCGTTAACCCTCAGTTAACAAGGGTCGGTTTGGCACTCGACAAACGCTCTGATCTGCTGATATAGGCATCACACCTAATCAAAACCCGGTGCATGTAGGTGCATGTAGTCGGCAGTCCCGATAATCGCCGTCTCCGCCGGTAACTCAGATCAGCACCGGCCCGACCAGAAGACGCCCATGCCCGACAGCCGGCCGGTGACGGTGACATGCGGAATCGACCGGACGGAAAAACACCATGACGTCGCCCTGCTCGACAAGACCGGCAAACCGGTGGCCGAACGGCGCATCAGCGACGACGCCGACGGCTGGCGAGTTCTGGTCGAACTGCTGACGAACACGGCGGCCGAGCTCATGCGCCCCGCCGAGGCCGCCTCCGACGAGACCCTCGTCCGGCTCCTGCATCCCGGCTGGATGACACAGAGATTCAGGCCGAGGTGGACCAGATCTCCGATGCGCGGCCGGCGCCGGTGCTGGATCCGTCCGCGTCGCCTGGGGAAATGACCGAGCCCGGCCAGGACAGCGGGGATCCGGCCGCGTACGAGCAGCAGGACGGGCCCCGATCAGAAGTCGACAGGTAGGGAATCGCCGGCCGCTTACGCCTTATCTCGTTCATGAAGGAACTGAGCAATGGCCACCCACGAGTCAGCGAGACGTTCGAGTCGCTCCATCAGCGCCAGATCAGTGATCGTTTCTGCGTTGTAGAGCAGACGAGCAGCATTCGCGATCGCGATATCCACCGTTGTGGTGATGTCTGGCTGGTTCACCGTAGGTTCCATCCATCTTGCTGGCAAAGGGGCCCGGCGGCGCGCCGCAGCACGAGGAGCCTAAGGCACGACGATATGCCCGGTCGCCAGGGTTTTGACCGTCGCGAGGAGGCCTTCTCCTGGCTGTCGAACAGGACCTCCTCGACCAGGCGGAAGATCCGCGCTGAGAAGGAGAAGGCGCTCGGTGCCCTTACCCCTGAGGCGGAGGAGGCTGCGAACGCTCGCGTGCGCGCCGCCCAGGCCCAGCTACGCGACCACCTCGCCGGCATGTCCCAAGCTCGCGCGCCTGCCGTACCGGGAGCAGATCGGGCCGGCAGCGTCCAGGGCCCCGCGGACCCGAGGGAGGCCCCGTCAGCGACCTACAACCGCCCGTGGCCCAGACACTGCCCTAGCTGGGAATCTTGTCCTGGTGACGCGGGCACAGGGTGACGACAGCCGCACCTGCCACGTATCCGGAAGTCTCAGCGCCAAGCTCATCGGCGTTGCTCACTGCAACATCGATCAGGCTCTGCCCTCCGTCCATGGCTTTGCATACCGCTCGGCCGAGCCGTATGAGGTCAGCCGCGCTCTTGTCCTTCAGATCAGCCCGCTGCCGCATGGTGGCCATGAACGCAGTCCTGTTCTCCTTGTCCTTCCCACCCGGCAGGTCAGTCGAGGTGTTCTTCCCGTCCGGCAGATCAGTCGAGGTCGTCGTCGGCTTCTCGCCCGGCTCAGCCTCGGCCGTACTGGACGGCTTGGCGCTCACCGATGCGCTCGTCGACGCGACCGGCTTCTCATCCCTGCCCAGCAGGGCGACCAGTCCCCCCAGCAAGGCAAGGACACCCACCACCGCGATGACCACACCGATCACCGCTCCCTTCCCGCTCTTCTTCGGCGGCCGGTGCTGGCCTGGGCCCGGCTGCCATCCGGGCGGCGGCCCCATCGGAGGCTGTTGCTGCCAGCCCGGCGGTGGCCCCGGCTGCGGATACTGCTGAGTCGGCTGCCCGTATTGCTGGGGCTGTCCGTACTGCTGAGTCGGCTGCTCGTACTGTTGGGGGTACCCGTACTGTTGGGGCTGAGTCGGCTGCTCGTACTGCTGAGGCTGCCCGTATTGCTGAGGCTGCTCGTGCTGTTGGGGGTGCCCGTACTGTTGGGGCTGAGTCGGGTACGGCTGCTGCGGAGGCTGGCCCGGCCACTGCTGGGGCTGCTGCGGAGGATGCACCCGCGCACCATACGCCCCACCCCTGACATTTCATCCCAAAACGCCGGGATGGATACCCAAAAGGAGTGCCGGAGCGGTCCAAAACACTCCGGTCGGCCAGGCACGGCCGTCCACCACCGCGCCCCCAAGGAGCTTCGCCGGGCAGGACCCGAAGCCCCCATCGGCGAACAGACCGAATAAGTCTTGTCAATCGTTGACTACGCAGTCCAAGCGCGGACTCGCTGTCCGGCCTTTCCATGCAGTCATTCGGTGCGTAACCCTCAGTTGACAGCCCTGATCTCAGATGTTCGGCGGGCGGTCCTTCTCCGGACGCGTCAGCGACCGGGGTGCGGGGAGGCGTCCCGGCCGGGCTCCGCGAGGGCGAGGGGACGGCCGAGGAAGCGGGCGACGTCCTCGACCTCGGCCGCGAGCAGGGGCCCCGCCCCGGCGGGGAGCGTCTCGAACGGGCGGACCGCGAGCCCGGCACCGGTCAGGCTCCAGGTGCCCCGCAGGACCCCGTCGACGAGCACCGTGGGACGCAGGACGCCTCCGCCGGGGTGGACCGCGCGGGCGTGGGCGTCGGCCAGGACGGCGGAGCGGGTGTGCCAGCCCAGGAGATACTCGTCGAAGGCGGGCAGGAGCCGTACGACGTGCGGCGCGGGTCCAGGTTCGGACCCGGGGCCGGGGTCAGGGGTGCTCCCCCGCAGGCGCCAGCCGCCCCCGGGCGCCTGCTCCAGCGAGCCGGCGATCAACCGCCAGCCGGTCCGGGCGTCCCCGAGCGGCAGGCCGGACCAGGCGGCGAGGTCGGCGGGGGTCGCGGGGGCGTGCGCGCGCAGATAGCGGCGGGCGAGTTCGGCCAGGGAGCGGTCCCGGTCGAACGGGGAGAGCACCGGGGCGCCGAGCCAGTCGGCCGCGTGCACGTAGGTCGGCTTCCCCGCGCCCGGCGCGCCGCCCCGTCCGGAGCTCCCCGTCCCCGGGGCGGGAGCGGCCGGCCCGCGGGCCCCGTCCGGCCGCCTGCAGGGACCGAGGACGGCCAGGCCGTGGGCCGCGGCCAGCGCGGCCAGATGGACGATCGCCTGGCCCGTGGCGGGGACGCCGCGGGAGGCCAGCCGCTCCCCCAGCTCGGCCTTGGTCAGCGGCCCCTGCCCTTCGAGGGCCAGGGTGACGGCGGCCAGCAGCGCCTCGGGAGACCCGCTCACCCCCTCCTGGCCGATCCGGCGGACCGCCTGGCGCGCCAGCGCCGGGCCGGACAGGGACGTCAGCCAGCCCAGGTCCTCGGGCAGGACGTAGTGCAGGGTGCCGCGCGGCCCCCAGGCGCGGACGATCGAGCGGTCTTGACGGGCGCTCTCGACGTCCGCCCGGGTCAGGGCGGTCGAGCGGGCGCGGAAGGCCAGAGCCGCCGCGGCGACGTCCTGGGCCTGTACGGCCAGCAGCCGCCCGACGAGTTCGGGCACGCCCACGGGGCCGGGCCGGTACAGCGACTGCGCCGCGAGCCGTTCCCTCCGAAGGTCGTCCATGTCGCCCCCTACCCGTGCCGTCCGGCCGCGGCGCGGGTGGCGAGGGCCCGGCCGGACCCGTGCCCGAGTGCCGCGGCGCGGGAGGCGGGCGCCGCCGCCACGGCGGGCGCGGCTGCGATCCCGGCGGCCGTCCGATCGCCCCGCGACGGGGGGATACTCATCGGTAACTCACCCTGTATGCCACTATTAATTGACCTTCATCCCCGTTTACCGGGGTTACCCTAGCGTGTCGGTGACGGCGGTCGCAGCGTGGACGCTCACCCGGCGTACGGGCCTGGATTGTCGGGCGAAAGCCTTACGGTAGGGCGCGTGCCAGACACCAACCACGAGATCACGCTCGACTCGGCCCTCACCGAGGAGGCCGTGCTCGCGACCTACCGCCGGATGTTCGCCGCGCTGGCGCGCGACAGCGGCGCGGTGGTCGACGAGCCCGCGCTGGTCGACATCGCCGAGACGCTGTTCGCGGCGTTCGCCGAGGCCGGCGAGGAGTGGCTGACCCACGAGCAGATGCGCCACGTCTGCCGGGCCTACCCGCTCGACCAGTTCGAGAACCGGCTGCGGGTGCTCAAGGGTCTCGGCGCGATCCGCGAGGTGTTCCCCAAGCCCAACCAGCTCCGCTACCGCGCGTCGTTCACCAGCGTGGTGGGGCTGATGTTCATCCGGCGGATGATGGACGACGGCGGCCAGTCGGAGATGCACCGGCTGCTCGCGCTGGAGGACCTCAACGTCGCCGACCCCCGCACGACCATGGAGGAGGCGCGGCTCAGCGCGCAGAACCTGTCGCGGGCCTTCCGGCTCTGGGCGCTGGAGCTGATCACGCTGACCAGCGGCACCATCGAGGAGCTGCGCGAGCAGGCCCCCAAGCTCTGGGGCACCGAGGAGATCGCCCGCAGGGCGCAGAGCCTGCACGGCACGATCCTCACCCGCTGGCCGGATCTCGACCGCACCTGCACCGAGCTGCGCGCGGCGATCTACGCCTACAGCGACGCCTCCCGCCGGGCCGCCGGGCGGCTGGCCGACTCGGCCGGCACGACCAGGAACCTGACGCTGCTGCCCGCGGAGACCTGGCGCACCTTCGCGCAGACCGCCACCAAGGAGCGCCTGGCCGCCGTGCTCGACGGATTCGTCTTCGACGCTCCCGCCCCCTGGCACGACCCGGCGGCGATCGTCCGGGCGGTGGACGAGAGTCCCCGGCCGGCGCCCGCCCAGCCCACTCCCCCGCGCTCGGCCCTGCCCGATCCCGGGCCCGCCGACTCCTACGACCCCGGCACCGGAGGTCTCGACCACCTGAGCGCCGTCGCCGAGGCCGCGCTCGCCGGACGCGACTCCGCCCGGCTGGAGGAGCTGCTCACCGCCGACGGCGAGTGGGTCTCCGCCCGCCGCCTGCTGGCCGATCTCGTCTCGGCCGACCTGCGCCCCGAGTCCCCCTACTGCCTGCGCTGGTCCGACTCGCTCACCGCCGCCCCCGACGCCGAACCCACCTGGCTGTCGCACGGCCGCCTGGAGAGGACCGGACATGACGCCTGAGCTGGCACACACGCGGGCCAGGGCGGCCGGCCCGCTCCCGCTCGACGCGGGCGAGCCCGCTCCCCCGGGCATGGCCCGGCTGGCGCACGGCGACGGGACGGGCCTGGCGCTGCCGGTCTGGCCGGACGGGGCGACCCCCTCGCTGCTGGAGGAATACCAGGTCGCACCGGTGAACGTGGAGCGGTCGGGTGAGACCCGGCGGGTGCTGGCCGCGGCGCTGAAGTGCTGCTGGCGCGACCTGACCGCCGACCCGTGGCCGGGCGTCCCCGCGCCGGTGGACGACGTGCTGGCGGCCTACCGGGCCCTGATCGGGCGCGGCGACGACCTCATGCGCAACTGGGCGGTCGGCGCGCTGCGCCGTCTGCACGACTCGGCCTGGCTGGAGGTGGACGGCGGTGTCGTACGGCTCGGCCCCCGCTGCGCCTGCTGGCCCGCCGGCTCCCACGCCCAGCTCAGGGAGCTGATGCGCCGCCTGCCCACCGGTGAGGAGGAGCTCACCGGGCTGGACGTGCTCCCGGCGGCCGAGCCCGCCCCCGCCGGGGCGGCCGCGAGCGTCGTGGTCCCCGAGAGCGTGGACGAGGACCTGCTCGGCCCGTTCGACGAGCGGCGCAGGGCCGAGATCGTGGCGGCGTTCATGGCGGTCGAGCACGCCGCCGAGCCGGTCCACGAGGCGCGCCTGCCCGCGCTGCGCGACCCGGTGCTCCGCCGTACTCTCGCGGAGATGCTGCAGCGGCGCGGCCGGGTCCTGATCCAGGACCGTGAGGCGTGGACCTCGGGCTACGCCCCCGAGACGGCCGCCGAGACGGGCACGACGGTGGGCGAGGCCGAGCGGGCGGTGCTGGTGCTGGTGCTGATCCACTCGGTGGCGATCCCGCGGGCCGACGGCCTGCTGCCCGCCGACAGCTGGCTGTCGCCGTTCCCCGCCCAGCTGGAGGAGCTGCGCCGGCACACCAGGCTGCCGATCGGCGAGCTGGAGGCCGCGCTCCGGACCCTGCGCCACGCGGGCCTGGTGACCCAGGTCAAGGCGGGCGAGGAGGCCGGGGGATACACCCCCGGCCCGCAGTTCCACCGACTGACCCCGCAGGCCAGACGCCGCCTGCAGGAAGAGCTGATCCTCGCCGCGGGGCCGCACACCCCGCTGGCGGCGGCAGTGAGAGCGAACCGCAGATGAAGGGAACGACGGGGTTGACCGGACAGCCGGGCCAGGCGGCCAGGAGCTCGCGCAAGCGCGGAGCGGACGCGGCCCAGGACGAGGAGAGCGCCAAGCGGACGCACGGGAGCCAGGCGAGCCTGGTGCCGGTGGAGGTCCGGGCCGACGCTCCGAGCGAGAACGTGGTCGGCGACCGCGTGCTGATCGCCGTGCAGGCGGTCAACATCTCCCGGCTGTCGACCCATCCGGTGCCGACCGTGCCGGGCACGCTGATCGTGGTCGCGGGCGCGGGGCCGAAGGACTCCAACGGCGCGGGCAAGTCCTCGTTCATCGCGATGATCACCGCGCTGCTCGGCGACGAGCAGTGGCGTTTCGCCTCCGGCGCCAAGTCGGTGTCGGAGCTGCTGTTCAACGCCGAGCTCGCCGCGGGCGGCGGCGGCAGGTCGTGGGCCAGCGCCGACCACGGCTACATCGTCGGCGTCTTCGCCGGGGCCGGATCCGTGGACGACGCGGTGACGGTGTGGCTGCGGGTCAACCAGGAGGCGCCGCACCTGGAGATCAGATGGGTCCCGGGGGTGCGCGTGGCGGCGGCCGCCTCGGAGGCGGAGCGGGTGGCGCGGGCCGACGAGGTGTGGGCGGCGCTGCCCCGCTCGGCGGGGCGCCGCGACGTGGTGGCGCGCGACCTCACCAGGTTCCTCTACGGCGACCGGGTCAGGTGCGTGTCGTTCCTGTCCACCTCGGTGCGGAGCAAGGTCGCCACGAACCTGCTCTCCCAGCCGCTCAACGAGATCTCCCCGGAGCGGGTCTTCGAGGCGATCGCCGCGCTGACCGGGCTGGACACCGAGCTCGACCAGGAGCGGGAGGCCCGGCGCGACGAGCACGTCAAACGGGGGCGGGCGGCACAGGCCGTGGAGCTGCTCAGGGAGTTCGAAGACGAGTCCCGGACGCTGCTGGAGACCTTCGACCGGCGCGACCGGGCCCGGACGCGGCTGGCGGAGGCGCTGCGCTGCTGGCGGGGACGGCTGGCGCGCAGGCTCGCCGACGCGGCGCAGCGGGACGGGGTGCTCGCCGCCGACCTGGAGCGCTCCCGCGCGGCGGGCGAGCGGGCGGTGGAGGCGATCGGCGTGGTCAAGGCGGAGATCGCCACGCTCAAGGACGACACTCTGGAGCGGGCCCTGTCCGAGGCGCGCAGGGAACTGGCCGCCCTGCAGTCCCGGGCGGCCAAGCTCGACGCCGACCGGGCCGTCGCGGAGAACTCGGCCGACGAGCTGCGCGGCTGGATCCCCGGGCTGGAGGAGCAGCGGCGGCTGGCCGACGGCCGCGACGTGAAGACCGCCGACGCCGAGCTGGCCCAGGCCAGGCTCCGGCTCAACGAGGCGCTGAAGGCGCTGGGCGTGGCCGACCGGGAGGTCGAGGGGGCCAGGGCCGCGCTCGACGACGCCGAGGGCGGCCCGGCGGCGGCCCAGCTCAACGCGCTCGCCGGGGCCGGTGTCGGGGCGACCGGGCTGCTCGACGCGGTCGACGTGGCCGAGCACGCCCGCGACGAGGAGTCGGCGTCCGGCCGCGCGGGGCAGGCGGCGACGGCCCTGGGGGCCCGTGGCTGGCCGCAGGAGCACGCGGTGATCGTGGACGCGTCCGACCTGGCGGCGGCGGCCCGGGCACTGGCCGCCCTGCCCGGATCGGTGCTGGTCAGCGCGGCGGGCGTCACCGTCGTGGGCTCGTTCGAGGCGGTGGCCACCGGCCGGGAGGCCCGGATCAAGGCCGCCGAGCAGCGGCTGCACCGGGCACGCGACGCGCAGGAGACGGCCGCCGCGGCCGTGCGGGGCGCCGAGGACGGGGTGGCCGAGGCCGGCCGGCGGCTGGAGGGCGCCCGGGCCGCCGTGCAGCTGGCCGACATCGAGCGGCGGATGGCCGAGCGGCGGGCCGCGCTCACCGAGCTGACCGAGGCGCTGGCCGAGGTCGGGCCGAAGGTGGGCGAGGCGGAGCGGCGGGCGAGCGCGCTGGACTTCCGCGCCCGGACCAGGAACATGGAGGTCGAACGGCTGGAGGGCCGCCGGGCCCGGCACGAGGCCGAGCGCGACCAGGCCAGGGACCAGGCGGCGAAGGTCACCGCGGACCGCGACGCACTGGGGATGGACGCGCTGGCCAGGGACTGGGGCGGCACGGTCGACGGGGCCCGCGAGTGGCTGGAGGCGCTGAGCGAGCAGGAGCGCCCGCTGACGGCCGAGGAGTGGTGGCGGGCCGCCGAGCGCCGCCTCGACGAGGCGCTGCGCGACACCTTCCCGGGTGAGGACGGGGAGATGCCCGAGGAGCTGCGCTTCCTGGTCAGGGAGCGGACCGAGCCCGGCGCCGGGCGCACGGCGCGCGAGCAGGCGACCTTCCCCGGCGTCTGTGCGGCGCTCTCGTCCTACCTGCGCGGCCAGGAGGAGTACGAACGGCACCAGCGCCGCCAGATCCAGACCCAGATCGCCACCCGGCAGCGTGACCTGACCGCCGCGGCCAAGGGCGCCGAGGAGGCCGCGCAGTCCACCGCCGTGCACCGGGCCGCGCTGACCGCGGCGATCAAGGCGCGGCTGACCCGGGTCGCCGAGGAGTTCGACAAGCTCGACACCTCCTACGGCGGCTACGGCGCGACGCTGGAGTTCCCGGTGCCGGCCGCGCCCGCCGACCCGGAGCAGCGCTGGGCGTGGCGGGTCACGCCCAAGTGGCGCCGGGGAGAGGGCCAGGGCTACGTGCCCTACAACCGGCGGGCCAACACCGCTCTGATGGACGAGAAGGCGGTGAAGCTGGTCTGCGCGGCGGCGATCGCCTCCTCCGGCGGCGGGCACCTGTGCCTGGTCCTCGACGAGCTGGGCCGCAACCTCGGCAAGGAGCACCGCCGGGAGGCGGTGGCACTGTTCCGGCGGATCGGCGAGACCTACGGGATCACGGTGATCGGCGCGCTCCAGGACGACATGGAGCCCTACGCCGTCGACGCCTGCGGGCAGTACATCAAGCTGCGCCGCTCCTCCGACGCCATGCCGTACAACGAACCGCCGGTGATCATCGGTCACGACGACCATGCCGAGCGCGTACGTGTTCTGGCCTCCGCGGTGAGCAGATAACCTCAGCGGAGGTTGGTCTCGGAGAGGATCGAGGGAGATCGGTGTCGGCGTCGTCGCTGGAGCAGTCCCCTCCCCGGCCCGACCTCTACCGGGCCATGGTGCTGGCCCTGCGCGTGGGCGAGCTGCTGCTCGGCAGCGGGGAGGGCACCGAGACGGTGTCCGGCAGCATGCGCAGGATCACCAACGCCTACGGCGTGCCGCACTGCGAGGCCGACGTCAACCTGTCGGCCATCACGCTGTCGCACGTCCCCTCGGACGGCAGCGCACCGGTCACCGCCGAGCGGCGGGTCCGCCGGCGCCTGCCCGACTACGACCGGCTGATCGCGGTCCACGACATGGTCAAGGAGGCCTCCGGCGGCTCGCTGCCGCTCGACGACGCCGAGAACCGGCTGCGGGAGATCACCCGGCGGGTCCCGGTCTACCCGAACTGGGTCCTGATCACGGCGCTCGCGCTGATCGCCTCCTCGGCGAGCATCCTGGTCGGCGGCGGCGTGCCCGTCGCGGTGGCCGCCTTCTGCGCCACCGTGCTGGGCGACCGGGCCGGCGCCTGGCTGGCCCGGCGGGGTGTGGCGGAGTTCTTCCAGCTCGCGGTGGCGGCGATGCTCGGCTCGCTGGTCGCGGTGCTCATGATCTGGCTCGACGCACCGGTGCAGGCCGCGGCCGTGGTGGTGGGCGCGGTCGTCGCGCTGCTGCCCGGACGTCCCATGGTGGCCTGCGTGCAGGACGGCATCGCCGGCGAATACGTCACGGCGACCGGCCGGCTGTTCGAGATCTTCTTCATGCTGACCGCGATCATCTCCGGGATCGGCGTCACCCTCTACGCGGCGGTCCGCCTCGGCGTGCCGCTCAGCGTGGAGAACGTGCCCGCCGCGCCCCTGGTGATCAGGCCCGAGCAGCTGCTCGGCGCCATCGGCCTGACGCTGTCGTTCGCCGTCGCCCTGCTGGTGCCGCCCCGTCACCTGGTCCCCGCCGCGATCGGCGGCGGGATGGTCTGGGTGGTCTTCGTACAGCTCTACAGCTGGCAGGTCCCGGTCATCCTGGCGACGGCCGTCGCGGCGGCGGTCGTCGGCCTGTTCGGCAGCGCCTACGCCGGCCGCGCCCGGGTGCCCTCGATGGTGGTCACGATCCCGGCGATCGGCTCGCTGCTGCCCGGCACCGCGCTCTACCGGGGCATGCTCGAGGCCAGCCTCGGCCACACCGACGAGGGGCTGGTCAGCCTGTTGCAGGCCCTGTCGACCGCTCTCGCCCTGGGCGCCGGGGTGATGCTCGGCTCGGAGATCCTGCGTGCGGTCACCGGCTCCGACCTGACCAGGCGCGTGCGGCGCCCGGCCGGCCGGCGCAGGCCGTTCATCACCCGCCCGGCCGCCCGCCGCACCCGCGGCTTCTGACCCGCGCCACCGTCACCGGTCACGCGTCCGCAGGCCGTCCGTCAGCAGGTCGAGGAGGCGGTCGGCGTCGCCTCCGCCGTGCTCGCCCGCCCAGGCGATCGCGTTGACCAGCTTGACGAGGTCGGCGCCGGTGACCTCCGGACGGATCGCGCCGGCGCGCTGGGCGTTGGCCAGCAGCCGGTCGCCGTTGCGCTGCATCGTCTCGCACGAGCCGTGCAGCTCGGAGCTGGGGTCACGGATGCTGCTCATCAGCGTGGCGGCCAGGCCCCGATAGGTGGTCGCGTGGGCCACCAGGTGGCGCAGCCACACCAGGAGCGCCTCCTCCGGTGACGGAGACTCCAGCAGCTCGCGGGCCCGGGCGTCGATGGTGGCGATGCCGTCGTGGAGCACCGCCTCCAGCAGTGCCCGGCGGGTGGGGAAATGCCGGTAAAGGGTGCCGATGCCTACCTCAGCCGAGCGCGCGATGTCCTCCAGGGACGCCTCGGTGCCGTGTTCGGCGAAGGCGTCCCGGGCCGCGGCGAGCAGCCGTCCGTAGTTGCGGCGCGCGTCGGCGCGCATGGGGCGCTGAGTGGTCGTCACCACGACTCCCTGCTGATCGGGGCTCCCCCCGCAGATGCGGCGGAGTCGGCCTCCGAAAGGCTACCGCGCCACCGGCGCGCCCCACCCCCGCCTCTTTCCGGACCGGTACGGACTCTTTCCGGACCGGTACGGAGGCCGCCCCCGCCTGGAGACCGCCCCGGCCCCTGGTCTCCGAACCTGTCCGGAGACCGCCCTGGCGTCCACCCCGCCGGGCAGGCCCGGGCCACGGGACGGCTGCGGGAGACGGGACAGCCGCAGGCCACGAGACGGCCACAGGACATGGGACGGCCGCGGACGCTAGACGGTCACCGAGAGGGTGGAGCCGCGACGGTCCTTGCGGACCCGCAGCTGCGCGGGGACGCGGGTGCGCAGCTCGGCGACGTGGCTGACGATGCCGACGGCCCTGCCGCCGTCACGCAGGCCGTCGAGGATGTCGAGCACTCCGTCGAGGGTGTCCTCGTCCAGGGTGCCGAAGCCCTCGTCGACGAAGAGCGTGCCGAGCTCCACTCCCCCGGCCTCGGCGGTGACCACGTCGGCCAGGCCGAGCGCGAGCGCCAGCGAGGTGATGAAGCTCTCGCCGCCGGACAGGGTGGCCGGGTCGCGGTCCACTCCGGTCCAGCCGTCCAGGATCCGCAGGCCGAGCCCGCCGCCCGACCTGCTCCGATCTCCGGCCGAGCGGCTGAGGTTGTGTTCGAGGAGGTAGCGGCCGCCCGACATGTGGTCGAGCCGCTCGTTGGCCGACTCGACCACCTGGCGCAGGCGCTCGCCCAGCACGTAGGACGACAGCCGCATGTTCCACTGGTTGTCGGTGGAGTTCCCCCCGGTCAGGGCCGCGAGCCGGTCGGCGAGGCGGTGCCGCTCCGCGGCGGGCAGCCAGCTCTCCAGGCACCGGGTCAGCTCGGCGCGGAGCTCGGCCAGCCGCGCCTGGCGGGTCTCGGCCCGGTGCCGGGCGGAGAGCAGGCCGGCGTGGGCGGCCTCGGCGGCGTCCCGCGCGCGCTGCAGCCCGTCGAGGTCGGGCTCGGGCCCGGCCGCGGCGGCGACCAGCTCCGGATCGGCCAGCACCGCGGCGACCGCGAGGCGCTCCTTGTCGAGCTCGCGGAGGCGGGCGGCCTTCTCCTCCTGTTCGGCGGGAGGGCGCAGTGCCGCGCGGGCGTCGTCGAGCCCGAGGAATCCCGCCTCCGCGGCGGCACCCTGTGCTCGCGTCCGGGCCGCCGCGAGCTCGGCGGCGGTGATCTGCTCCTCCCGGGTGGCCTCGACCGCCTCCTTGAGCAGCTCGGCCTCGTCGGCCAGCCGCTCCAGCCTGGCGGCCAGGGTCGGGTCCTCGCCGCGGGCCCCGTCGATGCGTGCGACGAGCCGCTCGCCGTCGGCGGTGAGCGTGTCCACGTCCGAGCGGCGGGCGGCGAGCGTGACCGCGAGCGCGCGCGAGCGCTCCTCCAGCTCACCGAGTTCGGCCGCGGTCCGGTCCGCCTCCGCCGCCAGCGCCGGTTCGGCTCCGGCCGACTCCCGCAGCCGGGCCAGCTCCGTCTCGGCCTCCCGGAGCTCCCGCGCCGCGTGCTCCGCGCTGAGCTCGGTCCTCTCGCTCGCCTCGCGGTGACCGGTCGCGAGGTCGGCGACGCGGACGGCCACGGTGAGGGCGGCACCGAGCAGGGCCGCCTCCTCGGTGAGGCGGCGGCGGCGGGCCTGGACGGTGGGGTCGGCGCCCCGGGCCTCCTCCAGGCGGGCGGTCAGCCGGTCGCGCTCGGCCTGCCACCCTGCCTGGCGGGCCCGCCCCTCGGCCAGCGTCCGGGCGATCTCCGCGGCCCGGGCCTGCGTGCCCTCCAGCTCGGCCGCCAGGCGGTCCGACTCCGCGCTGAGTGCCGTCTCGGCCCCGGCGGCCGCGGTCAGGGACTCCAGCTCCCGCCGGGCCCCGGCGAGGATCTCCTGTGCCTGCTGGGCGTTCAGCCCGCCCGCCGCGGTGCGGGCCTCCTCCAGCCGCGAGGTCAGGGCCGTGACGGTGTTCTCGGCGGCCCGGCGCCGGTCCGTGGCGGCGTCGTAGGCGCTCTGGGCGGCGCGTTCGTCCTGCGCGGTGGGGGCCGCGGCGGCGGGGGCGGCCGGGGCCGGGTGGTCGGGTGAGCCGCAGACCGCGCAGGGTTCGCCGGGGGCGAGCTTGAGCGCGAGCTCGGCGGCCATGCCGTCGATCCTGGCCTGGCGGAGGTCCAGGTGACGCTCCCGGAGCCGCTGGGCCTGGTCGGTGGCTCCGGCCTGGGCCGCGCGCGCGGCCTCCAGCTCGGCGCCGAGGGCGTCGCGCCGCCGGACGGCGTCGAGCCGGGCGGCGGCGGCGTCCGCCTCCGCCTGTGCGAGGGGGATCCTGGCCGTCCGGGCTCTGACCGCCGCCAGCCTCGCCGAGACCTCCGTCAGCGCGGCGGGCAGCCTCTCCTGACTCTCGCGGAGCGCGGACTCCTGCCCGGCCGCGTCACGGAGCCCGGCGTGGAGCCCGGCGAGCAGCTCGGCCAGCTCGGTGAGTCTGGCCTCGTCGGCGCGGAGGCCCTCCAGCCCGGCGAGCTCCTCTCTGCGCTCGCGTTCCCAGGAGGCCAGCAGCTCACGGGCCACGGCCCCGTCCGGGACGGCGGGCGCGCCGGTGCCGCCCGTGGCGGAGGGCAGGGCACGGAACCTGGCCGCCAGCTCGTCGCGGGCGGCGGCCAGCGCGGCGGCGAGGCCGTCGCGGTGCTCGGCGGCCCGCAGGCGGCCGGCGGCGGCCTCCCTGGCCGTCTCGGCGGCCGGGATCCGGGCGGCGTCCAGACGGGCGGCCGTGAGGCGGGCGTCCACGTCGCGACGGAGGCCGGGCAGGAGCGCCAGGCGGGCGTCGGCCGCGGCCAGCGCTGCGGTCAGGCCGGTGATCTCGCGGGCGGCCGCCTCGCGTTCCTGGACGATCTTCGCCAGGCGCGGCTCCTCGGCCCGCAGCTCACCCAGCCGGGTGATCTCCCGGTGCCGGTCGCGCTCCAGCTCGGCCAGCCGGTCCGGGGAGACCCGGTGCCCCGCGGCGGCCAGGCGGTCCGGAACAGCCAGGCGGTCGGGAACAGCCAGGCGGTCCGGAACGGCCAGATGGCTCGGAGCAGCCGGATGATCAGGAGCGGCCAGGTGGTCCGGGGTAACCGGATGATCGGGAGCGGCCAGGCGGTCGGGGGCCGCGTCCCGGTCGGTGTGGATCAGCGGGAGGGCGCGGGCCACCGCGTCGGCGGCCAGCCGGTGTGCCTTGGCCGCCGCCTCGGCCCGCTGCTCGACCGCCTGGATCAGGGGCAGCACCCGGTCGGCCCGGACCGCCTCCGCCAGGATGGCCTCCAGGTCGGCCCGCTCCTCGGCGCTCTCCTCCAGCGCCCGGCTCCGCGTCAGCGCCTCGGCGTGGCGGCGCCGCCGCTCGGCCAGCGCGGCGCCCCGCTCCAGCTCCGCGCGTGCCTGCCGTACGGCCGCCTCACCCTCACCGTGGCCCTGGCTCAGCCGGGCGACCGCGCCGGCGGCCAGTTCCTCCAGCGCCCCGGCCCAGCCCAGCGGATCGTCCTCCGCCGAGACCGCCGAGACCGTCACGGCCGGCGGCCCGCCGCCGTCCGCGAGCTGGTCGGACGGGCCGGACAGGGCCGGTGACCCGGCCTGCCCGGCGCCGGAGGCCGACGGGGAGGCGGCGGCCATCGACGCGAGGAGGTCGGGGCCGGCGGCCTCCTCCAGGCGCTTGACGACGAAGTCCACCTCCCTGCGGAACGCCTGCTGCTCGCGGTGGGCCTCGGTCCGGCGCTCGGCGAGCCAGGACTCGGCGGCGGCGTAGATCCTGACGGAGAACAGGCGCTCCAGGACCCGGCGCCGGTCTTCGCCGTCGGCGCGCAGGAACTTGGCGAAATCCCCCTGCGGCAACATCGCGACCTGGAAGAACTGCTCGGCGTTCATGCCCAGCAGGGTGCCGATGAACTCCCCCGCCTCGTCGACCCGCGTGGTCAGCCCGGTCCACTCCCCCGAAGGGGTGAGCTCCTGCAGAAGGGCCTTCTCGTTCTCCCTGGTGGTGCCGGTCCCCCGGCGCTTGGGGCGCTGCCAGGCAGGCGACCGGCTGATCTTCAACCGCCGCCCCCTGACCGTGACCTCCAGCGCCACGGCGGGCCCCCGGTCCGGTGGCGCGTGGTCGCAGCGCAGGCTCTTGGCGCTGTCGCGCTTGCCGGGCACCCTGCCGTAGAGGGCGTAGCAGAGGGCGTCCAGCACGGTGGTCTTGCCCGCGCCGGTGGGACCGTGGATGAGGAACAGCCCGGCCTCGGCGAGGGCGTCGAAGTCGACCTCCTCCTCACCGGGGAAGGAGCCGAACGCGCTGATCCACAGACGGTGCGGGCGCATCTACGCCATCGCCTCCTTGGTACGGCTGGCCTCGACGGCTTCCTGGATCAACCGGATCTCCTCGGCGTCGGCGGCCTCGCCGCGCACCTCGCGGACGAAGTCGAGGGCGACCTCGATCTCGGGGCGCCCGGCCAGCTTCGGCCGCGCCACGGCCTCCCGGACGCCGCCCTCGGGTTCGAAGGAGAGCGCGAGGGTGTGCCCGAAACGGGACCTGAGCCGCTCCATGGCGCCCTTCGGCCGGACCTGGTCGGTGAGCGTCACCTGCAGCCAGTGCTCCTCGTACGGGGCGTGCTCGGCCGAGGTCAGCAGGTCGTCGAGCCGGCCGCGGAGCCGGTGGACCGGCCGGGGCACCGGGGCCTCGACGAACTCCGCGCTCACCCGCCCCCCGGGGTCGAGGTCCACCAGCCAGGAGCCCTTCACCTGGCCGGCCTCGGAGAAGGAGTAGGCGATGGGGGATCCGGAGTAGCGGACGGTCTCGCTCATCTTCTGGCGCCCGTGGAGATGGCCCAGCGCCACGTAGTCGACGCCGTCGAAGGCCGAGACCGGGACGTGGGCCACTCCGCCGACGCTGATGTCGCGCTCGCTGTCGCTGGCCTGTCCTCCGGTCACGAACGCGTGGGCGAGGACCACCGACCGGGGACCCCGGCGGGCGAGGTCGGCGCGGATCAGGGACATGGCGTGGCCGATCGCCGCGGTGTGGGTGCGCTCGGACAGCTCCCACGGCCCGCGCATCAGCTCTGGCTCCAGGTAGGGGATGCCGTAGAACGCCACGTCGCCGACGACCACGGGCTCGCCCACCCGCCCCGGGTCGGTGCGCAGGTGGACGCCCGCGGCGTCGATCAGGTCGGCGCCGAAGCCGAGACGGCGCGCCGAGTCGTGGTTGCCGCTGATCAGCACCGTGCGCACCCGCTCGGCGACCAGCCGCCGCAGGGCCTGGTCGCACAGGTCGACCGCGTCGACCGAGGGCAGCGCCCGGTCGTAGACGTCGCCGGAGACGACGACCACGTCGACCCGCTCCGCCCTGACCGTCTCGATCAGGTGGTCGACGAAGACCCCCTGGGCGGCCAGGAGGCTCTCGCGATGGAACGGACGGCCCAGATGCCAGTCCGATGTGTGCAGCACCCGCATGTCGCTTGAAGCTAACAGGCCCCAGTCACAAATGCGTCCACTCTGACCACTCCGACCGCACCCCCTGTCAACCGCTCGCCCCCTGTCGTGGGATCGGGAAGGTGAGTACGCTTATTGATCAGAGGGAACGATACCGGCATACGGTCCTCACGGAGGCGGGCGACGATCGGGGAGCGGATCGGCATGCGGGTTGGCCGAGGCGTGTTGAGCGTGGCCGCGGGCTTGATCCTGGTGGCTCTCGCCACGGTGGGTTACGCTCTGCCGCCTCCCTTCGATCCGCCGCCGCTGACCGTGGACCCGGTCTTCCAGACGCTGCCCGCCCAGCCCGCGGCCGAGACCAGGCCCGTCGCGACGGCCGGGCAGATCGTCACGCAGGACATCACCGTCGACGCCGGTGACACCACCCTCGAAGCCACGATCCGCGCCCCGCTCACCCCCGGCAGGCACCCGGCCCTGGTCTTCGTGCAGGGCGCCGGGCCCGGCGTGCGGGGCGAGTTCACCACGCAGGCGGAGCTGCTGGCCAGGGCGGGCATCGTCACGCTCGTCTACGACAAGCGGACCGTCCGCTACGACTTCCGCAACCGCGACTTCGAGCTGCTGGCCGACGACGCGCTGCGGGTCCTGGCCCGGCTGCGCACGCGCGCCGACGTCGACCCGGCCCGGATCGGGCTCTGGGGGGTGAGCGAGGGGAGCTGGGTGGTCCCGATCGCGGCCGCCAAGAGCGACGACGTCGGCTTCACCGTGCTGGTCTCGGCCCCCAACGTCTCGCCCATGCGGCAGGTCACCTGGGCCATGGGCGAGCAGCTCGACCGGCTGTACGCGCCCAGGGGGGTCCGTGAGCTGATCATCCGGGCGATGAGCGCGGTCCACATGAACTTCCTGCGCTACGACGGCCTGCCCGCGCTGCGCGGGATCCACCAGCCGGTCCTGGCCCTGTACGGCACGCGTGACCCGTCGATCCCGTTCGTGGAGAGCAGCAAGGCGCTCACCGGCGCGCTCGCCGAGGGCGGCAACGCCGACTACACGATCCGCTACCTCGCCGGCGCCGACCACGGCATGCGCATCCACGGCGGGCCGTTCGCGCCCGGCTACCTGGAGACGCTGGCCAACTGGGTCAAGGGCCTGCCCGGCACGGCCAGGCCGGTGGTGCACATCGCGGGCGCCACCCCGGTCCAGCGCTACGAGGCCAGCGAGGTCCCCACCGCTCCGTGGTACGCCGGGGGCACGGTCCTCGGGCTCACGCTCTGCCTGGCCGTGGTGGGTTACGTGGTCGGCCCGGTGGCCGAGATGGTGGTACGGCTGCGCGGCCGGCGGTTGTCGGCCGAGGCCAACGCCCTGATCTGGCAGCCCATCCGGCTCCGCTTCCGCCGGATGGCCTGGACCGGGCTCGGGCTGCTGGTCTCGGTGCTGGCCTTCATCACGCTGCTGGTGCTGTTCTCGGTCAACCAGGCCGGAGCCTGGCCGGCGGTGCTCGCCGGCTGGCTGGTCATCCGGATCCTGGCGGTGCTCATGCTGCTGCAGGAGGTCACCGCCGTGGCGGCCGTCGTCTCGGGGCTGCGGGACGGCTGGCAGCCCAGCCGCCCGCAGAGCGTCGCGATCGCCGGCGTGCTGGGCGGCACCGGCCTGCTGCTGGTCGCGGCGGCCTACTACAGCCTCTTCACGATCCCGTGGTAGCAGGTGAGTTCCCGTGGTAGCAGGTGAGCCAGCGGTCCATCTCGGCGAACACCTGCTTGCGCGCGGGCCCGGGTGACAGCACCAGGTCATGTATGCCGCCCGGCACCCGCAGGCACGTCACATGGGGGCCGATCCTGGTCGCCCAGTGCGCGATCTGCCCGGGGTCGAGCACGATGTCGGCCCCCTGCGCCTCGGGGGCGAAGTCGCGCAGCCGCAGGCCCTTCTCGGCGCAGAGCACCAGGATCGGGACGTCCGCCTGGAGACCGCCGTGCAGGCGCCGCTGGGCCCGGCGGATCGCGGCCAGCCAGACGGCGTGCACCGCGAACCCGCCGATCGGCTTCCACTCCAGGTCGAAGTCCCATTCGCCGTGGTGGTCACGGTGCAGGCTCGTGCCGTAGGCGGTGGCCAGCCCGAGGGGCAGGACGGCGCGGGCCGGCATCCTGGACAACGGCCCCTTGAGCAGGTCGGCGGCGATCCGCAGGGGTGAGGGGACGTTGAGGTCGAGGAAGGGGCTGTTGAGCACCAGGCTCTGGATCAGCCCCCGGCCCCGGACCCGGTCGGCCCAGAGGGCGGCGACCAGTCCGCCGGTGGAGTGGCCGTTGAGGATCACCTCGCCGTGGCCGTCGTCCTCACGGATGATCCTGATCGCCTCGTCGATCTCCGGGAAGTACTCGGTGACGCTGCGCACGAACCCCCGCGTCTGGTGCGGCAGCAGCGAGCGACCGTACTTGCGCAGGTCCAGACCGTAGAAGTCGATTCCCTGGGCGACGAAGTGGTCGGCCAGATGGGTCTGGAAGAAGTAGTCGGTGAAGCCGTGGACGTAGAGAACGGCCCTGCCGGTGGGCTCGGAGGCGCGCCGCCGTACCAGCGAGGCGACCACCGCCCCCTCGTAGTCGTCGGCCATGGGCAGGACCGTGAGCTCGTAGTCGGGACCGAGAACGTCAAGCATGCGGTCAGGTTAGTCCGTAGGGGTTGACGGGCCAGGAGGGGACCGCGTCCGGAAGATCCTCGCTGACCTTCATCGGGAACTCCGCCGGGCGCTTCTCCAGGAAGGCCGTGACGCCTTCGGCCGCGTCGGGGGCGGCGCCGAGGGCGTTCATGAGGAAGGAGTCGGCGCGGTGGGCCTCCCACGGGGAGGCCGCCGACAGGCCGGACCACATGAGCCGCCGGATGGCGGCGACCGAGACCGCCGAGGTGTTGTCGGCGATCTCGCGGGCCAGCGCGTAGGCGGCCGGCAGGAGTTCCTCCGGGGCGTGGACCCTGGAGACCAGGCGGCCCTCGAGCGCCTCGGAGGCGGAGAAGACGCGGCCGGTGACCGCCCACTCCATGGCCTGGGCGATGCCGACGATCCGGGGCAGGAACCAGCTGGAGGCCGCCTCGGTCACGATCCCGCGCCGGGCGAAGACGAAGCCGAACCTGGCGGTGTCGGAGGCCAGCCTGACGTCCATGGGGAGCGTCATCGTCACCCCGACGCCCACGGCCGGACCGTTGACGGCGCCGATGACCGGTTTGAGGGAGCGGGCGATGCGGAGCGCGACCGTGCCGCCGCCGTCGCGGGGCGAGCCGTCGACGGT
The DNA here is from genome assembly GCF_053588315.1 of Streptosporangium sp. NPDC003464. NCBI lineage: Bacteria > Bacillati > Actinomycetota > Actinomycetes > Streptosporangiales > Streptosporangiaceae > Streptosporangium > Streptosporangium sp. NPDC003464. Next base: position 28,676 of record NZ_JBSFPS010000038.1, read on the forward strand.
GTCCTCACCGCCGTACATCTCCTCGCTCCTGCGGTGGTTGAAGGTGTCACCGCCGCCACCGAGGTCGGCTCCGGCACAGAAGGCCCGGCCCTGCCCGGTGACCACCACCGCGCGCACCTCGTCGTCGGCGTCCGCCCGGTCGAAGGCCTCGATCAGCTCGCCGCGCATGACGTAGGTGAAGGCGTTGAGGCGGTGGGGGCGGTTCAGCGTGATGGTGGCGATCCCGTCGGCCACGCCGTACTCGATCTCGGTGAAAGGCATGGCAGAACCTTATTCCAGTGGAAATGTCAGGATAAAGCCGGATTGCTTCTCATACTGTTCACCTATTCGCCGCCCACGGGCTCCGATCCCCGCCTTACCATCTCCCGTGCGACGCCCAAGTCGCGGAGGAATTGGGGAGCAGGTGCGGGACAGATCAAGGCCGTCCGGGGTCGGCGCGGTCATCGGATGGACGGCCCTGTCCGCCATCGCGCCGGGGGCCGCGCACCTGCGCGCCGGATGGCGCAGGACCGGACTGGTGCTGCTGTCGGTCTACGCCGCGCTGCTGCTGGCCCTGCTGTGGGTGGCGCTCACCGCCGACCTCGGCGACCTCGCCGGGAAGCTGGTCGCCTCCTCCTGGCTGACCGCCGTCACCGTGGCCTCCATCGCGCTCGGCGCCGCCTGGTCCGTGCTCGTCGTGCACTCCTTCGTGGTGCTGAACCCGGGCACACTCCCCCGGGCCGGCCAGGCCGTCGCCGGGGCCCTCGCGGGAGTGCTCGCGGTCGTCATGCTGGTGCCCTTCGGCCTGGTCGGGCAGTACGCCGCGGTCTCGCAGTCGGCGCTGGACGAGGTCTTCAGCGCCCCCACCACGGCGCCGCCCTCGACGGGTCCGGCCGGCGAGGAGGACCCGTGGGCGGGCCGGGACCGGGTGAACATCCTGCTGCTCGGCGGCGACGCCGACACCCACCGGGTGGGCGTGCGGACCGACAGCATCAACGTGGCCAGCATCGACGTCGAGACCGGCAACACCGTGCTGCTGAGCCTGCCGCGCAACCTGGAGAACGTCCGCTTCGTCCCGGGCTCGCCGATGGCCAGGCGCTTCCCCGACGGCTTCCGGCTGCCGGCCAACCCGGACGGCTCGCGCGAGGACCTGCTGTTCGCGGTCTGGGAATACTCCGACGCCCACCCGGAGATCTTCGGCGGGCGCAGGAACCAGGGCACCCGGACGCTCATGGAGACGATCGGCTACACCCTCGGCCTGAAGATCGACTGGTATGCCCTGGTGAACATGTGGGGCTTCGCCCGGCTGATCGACGCGATCGGGGGCGTGCGGCTGACGGTGCCGCAGGACGTGGTCTTCGGGAAGTACAACGAGGGCCTGGTCAAGGCGGGCACCCGCAAGCTCCGCGGGGCCGACGCGATGTGGTTCGCCCGCTCGCGCACCAACAGCAGCGACTTCGTCCGGATGGGACGCCAGCGCTGCGTACTGGGCGCCCTGCTCGCCCAGGCCGACCCGGCGACCGTGCTGTCCCGGTTCAACCGGATCGCGCTGGCCACCAAGGAGCTCCTGCGGACCGACATCCCGCGTCCGATGCTGGAGCACCTGGTCCCGCTGGCCCTGAAGGTGAAGGGCGCCAAGGTGACCAGCGTGCAGTTCGTGCCGCCGCTGATCAACACCGGCTACCCCGACTGGGCCAAGATCCGCACCGTCACCGCCAAGGCCGTCCGCGCCTCGGCCGCCACTCGCCGGCACCTCACCGCGACCGCCGGACCCACCGCTCCGGCCGTCACGCCCGGCCCCGGCTCCGGCAGCCCCACGGCCACCACTCCCGGCCCCGGCTCCACCCCCACCGTCACGTCCAGCCCACAGTCCAGCGCCAGGCCGGCGGACGCGGCCGAACCCAAGGGGATCACCGACGGCTGCGGCTGACCCGGCCCACCACGCGGCAGATCTTCCGATGACACCCGGCAACGGAGAACCTCAGGCCAAGGTAGACGAGTGTCCCGCCAGCGGTGGTGAAGGATACGGCGTTGCTCTGATCTCGGCTTGGACCGGCCACCGGGTCTGGACGGGGAGCTTCTCCTAACCGAGAGCAGATCAGCGGTCGAACTCGCCGGACTTGACGCCGCCGACGAACGCCTCCCACTCGGCGGGGGTGAAAAGCAGCCTGGGGCCGTCGGGGTCCTTGCTGTCACGGACCGCGACCATTCCGGGCAGGTTGGCGGCGACCTCGACGCACTGGCCACCATTTCCTGAATATCGCGACGACTTCCACCACACGGCGGCGCTCAGGTCCGCTCGCGTCTCGCTTCCTCGATCATCTTGAGGGATATACGCTCAAGATAGACCCATAGCCGTATCACCTCATATCGCTCCTGGACGGAAGCTGCGAATTCGCAGTCATTCGTGACGTCCCCCTGAACCGGCAGGTCCGCATGGATGGTGATCGGCTGCCCACCCGGGGGTTCGGCGATCATGAAAGCACCTGCCAATCCGGGAAGACATTCCGGGCCGACAATTTGAACGGAGACAGTGGGACGCCCAGAAGCCTCCAGCAGGTGATCGAGTTTTTCGCACATCACCTCGGATTCACCAACCTTCCGGCGCAGCACGCCCGCGTCGATAAGCCCAAGGGCGAAGGGCGGATTGTCCCGATCGAGGATCTGCTGCCGCCGCATCCGGGCCTCGACCCATTCCTTCACCACTCCAAGAGGTTGCTCGGGGTTCCAGGTTGAAAATGTGCCGGGCGTACAACTCTGTCTACAGGAGGCCCGGTACCAGGAGGGGATCCCAGGAGCGCAGTACGAGGGCGATGGGCTCGATCTCCTCGGCCCAACTCCGGAACCAGACCGGGCCGCCGCGCTGGGCGACGATGCGCTGGTAGAGCCGGATGAAGGAGGCACTGTCAGCCGTCCCGAAGAGCCGGTCCAGCCTCTCTGCATCGGACTTCGAGGGGGTCCGGGTGGCCTTCTCCAGGCGGCACACCTGGGTCTGGGTGCAGCCGAGCCGGGAGGCCGCGGCAGTCTGCGAGAGCCCTGCGGCCTCTCGCGGTCGGCGCATCTCAGCACCGAACCGTACGCGCGGGGAGCCAGGGTCGAGAGGGCACACTATCCATCGCATTCCTCCCGGATTAGAAAAAACGGACCTATCATTCAATCGGCGATACCGAGTCCAGTGCGGATAGATCAACGGCTGTCATCATTCGCTCTAGCCTGGATTATCGATCCAGTAGCCAGTCAACTGCCCATGCGACATTCTAGGAACAGAAATTCTCTCCACGACAGCAGGAGAAATAAAGCAGTTCATCACCTTCTTAACCCGGGAGGCGGATCAGTCTGCACATGAATACGACAGTACTCTTCAATGCTCCCGTCACAAAAAATCAGCAAGTATCCGAAAGGTGAAACCATAGCGATGGTCAAGCTGTCGCCGGGCGGTTCGCGACTCCAGTCCGCGAGGACATGTACCCGCCAAAGCCGATGATGGCAGGTGGATCCTGTCGATCGACACGAAGACTGCTCTCACTGACGAACGGATACGGGAAGGGTGTGGCGAAGGCGGGCCGAGTGAGTAAGAATTGAGTACGTCCCGGTCTCAGCCATCCCCGGAGGTATTGGATGCGTTTCGCCCGACTAACGGTTGCCGGTTTGGCGCTGGTGATGGCAGCATCGGGATGCACTTCCGAGCCTTCACTGAAGGAGGCGGCAGCGGAGCTACAGAAGGACATGCAGCGTCTGGAGACCGATGACGTCTTCAAAAACCCGCTTATGAATCTGCGGATCGTACAGCGCCCGGACAAGGATCTTCCCTGTGGGGGGGACAAGGTCAAGCGGGTATTACGGGCGACGGCCGATGAGGAACATGTCGACGAATCACTGGACTCCCGTCTGGACAAGTCCCAGAGGGTTATGGAGAACACGCTGTCTCAGGCCTTGGGTTACAAAATGGAGTATGACATCAGCCAGGTAGACGCCCCAGAGGGACGATTCATCTATGGAAGAAAGGACGTGGGGGTCACCGTGAACGTGTATGTGGCGCCCGAGGCGCCGACCTGGCGATTGCATGCACAGACCGCATGTCTGCCACGATGAGGGAACTGGCACCCTCAGTTCGAGGTCTTCAGTAGATTCTCAGCCAGATTGCTGGCCTGGAATCGCGAGGAATGCTCGATCTTTTTATCGAAACTTTCATTGCTGTCCATCCAGCCCTCATAAGCACTCAATTTTCCCTGAAGCACCTCGTCCCATTTCTTATTGTCAGTGGCCTCTCGCTTGGCCTCAGCCACAAGCTCGTCATACGTCTTGAGTGCACCGGTGATTGTACTGACGAGCCACTCAGGAGGTTCACTCGCCGGATAACCGCCACCATAGAGAAGAGACGCCATTTCGTATTTCAAGCGTTTGGCGAGATCAGACCGCTTCTCAGTGACCGCTTCGACCTGCGTCTCGAAACTGTCGGCCCATTTATCCGAGACAGAGCTGACAATGTATGCCTGGGTGATATCCCACCCGAGCTCGGCGAACTGGCCCACAATGGGAGCCCCACCGAGGAAGAAACCTGCGGTGTTCTTGGTGAAATCGCGAGCCAGGTCGGCGACGGCGTCTTCCTCACCGAGCACGTCTTTTGCTGCCCTGAACGCGATGCTGCCGAAATCACCGAACATCATTGAGATATCACGGAAATGGTCAGTGTTGCCCTGCGCGTCCAGGCGGGCAGCTGCCAGCAAGGTGTCATGACGGAACTGCGCCACCGTCGAATCGAACTCGTCGGCGAGCTTCTTCTCGCCGACGAAGGTTTTCATGAATCCATAGGTGTCGCCAGGGCTGAGGTAGAACGCGGGGGTCACCCCAGGGAAGGCTTCCCAATGCTTGGGGATCTCCATTCCGGAGGCACGGTCAGCGGCCTTGTCGAAGCGCCCGCCCGAAACCAGCTCATGCACATACGACTTCGCGATTACCCCCATGGAGTCCTTGGCAGCCGTCGGCAGGCCGTCGCCGAAGGAGCCCGCTGCTCTGATCGCGTCCAGGGCGAAGGCTGCGGCGGCCGGGCTGTGCTGCCCGGCCTTCTCGGTCGCGACCTCGGTGCCCGCCTCCAGCACCCGGCCAAAGGCGTCGGCGACCGCGTCTCCGGTCTCGATCATCTTGGCGTAATCGAAAAGCTGTTTCATCTTGTCGACCTGGCTTAACTTGACGTCCGTACCGCCCAACTTGGCGAACGCGTCCCGCACGGCCGCGCCATCCCCGGCGAGCACCTCCAACCCCATAGCGACCAGGTCGGAGGAGTATCCGTACGCCTTCGTCTCGGCGGGGCCGACAGCGCGGCGGTCCTGGCGGGGCTCCTTGGTGAAACCATCCAGGGCAAGTGCGCGGGCCGCCGCGCTGCGGACACCGGAGGGGGCGTTCGCGCCCTTGAGCAGCGCGAGCCGGTTCCAGGCGGTGGTTTTGTCCGTCGGCTTCACCAGATCGCTTCTGACCTTGGCGAACGCCGGAACGAGGGCGGGGGCGCGCAGGGCGGCGCCGAGGGCCGCGCTGAAGGCAGCCAGGTCCTGCTTCGCGATCTTGCTGCCGGTACGCGCGATAAGGCTCGGCAGGCTGTCGCGGGCCGTCGCCGGCAGCAGGGCGAAGAACGCGGCGGCGGCCTGGGGATTCTTCGCGAGCTGGGCGACCTCGTCGGCGTGCTCGTGGATGAGCGTGGCTTGGAACTCGCCCCCGTGGTTGACGAGGATGTCGTCGCCGTACATGTTCGCCAGGCCTCGGGCGGTCTCGAAGCCTTCCAGCTCATCAGGGAGACGGACGAGTGACGACCGATCACCTCCGCCGCCCAGCTCCGGGGCGCCCTTGCCCAGAGCGTTGATCAGGTCGATCCGGCCGTGGAGCATGGAGACCTGCGTGCCGCCCCAGTCGGCGATGTCGGCGATCTCCCGCAGCGCAGGGGTGCTGATCCCGTGCCGGCGGAGCTTTTCCTCGAACTCCTTGCTGAACCCGGTCAGCCGGTCGGCATCGCCACGCAGGAAGGTGGCGAGCTGTCCCATCCCGTCGGGATCGATGCCACAGAACTCATCGGCAGACGCCATGGAGCCTCCTCCTCAACGGTCACGGCGGTCACGTGCGTCCGGCCAGCTCCCGGCGCATGGCGTTCGCCTCGGTCTCGGTCACCAGCGGAGGATGCCGACGCAGCTCCTCCTCGATCACGTCCACCACGCGCTGCGCGAGCCGCCCCAGGCGCTGGTGCCGATCTTCCAGCTCGGTGGTCCATTTGTCTGCCGTCGGCCCCGTCCAGACCTTTCCCGATCGCATCGCCGAGGAGGCGCGCTGGTATGCCTGCCGTACCTCGTATGCCCTGTCCCCTGCCTCCACAAGGAGGCGCTTCAGCTCCGCGTGCCGGGGATTGGGCACCATCGGCTCGGCCACGCCGCCCCGTCCTCTCCAGGACCCCGTGATGAAGAAAATTTAATACCACCCTAGGTATTGATCATCTATGCCGACAAGGCCCGGACGCCGCCGGCATCGCGCTTCTGTCGCCGTAGCCATAGCCGTGAGAGCCGATGGGGCTGATATTCCGGTCATTCCATCTCACACCGGACCGACTACTCCGCCCACCAGCGCCGGGGTAACGAATGCCCTTTCCCGAAGATCACATCGATGCGATAGAAACCGCCGCCAAAACCGCATCATGGATGTGTTTTTCCGCTGTTTCGCGCTGCTCTTCACCGGCCATTCAGACATGCCCATGGCCATCGCGCTCGCCGTCATCTGGATGTCCCGCATTGCCATGTACCAAGTCGAAACCCGAGCACACTGGGACGAGAGGGACGCCGAAGAACGGGAGCTACGGCATGAGCAGCAGCGCGAGTACCGTGAACGAGAGCTGCGTCTCCAGATCCAGCGGCAACAGCGACCGGAACGTTAGCCCCACGTTGCCGCCCCGGTCATCACACCCGCCCACGGCCGGGTGCGTTCCGCCACCGCGCGATCCCATGGACGCCGCTGTCGGGAATCTCTGGAGCACCTCAGTTCCGGGCCGATGGGAGCCAACGCTGGACCAGGTGCCGTGGGATGGTGGCGTCGACACGCCACAACTTCCTGGCCCCGTACCACTCAGGGCGTATACCGGCAGCTCGTAACGCGCGTTTGAACTCGTCCTTCTCGTTGAAGGGGACGCATATGTAGAGGCGTCCGTCCAGCACGTCCCCGGCTCTGACATCGGGCACCGAATCCGGCTCCGGCCCCGGCGGTGTTTGTTTCCAGGTACGGGCGGGGCGCTCCATCCGCGCGCGGTCGACGATGTGGCGGACTCGCAGGCAGGAGGACGGGTCAGTGATCCGCATCATCAGGTCAGTGGCGCCGGTGTTGGCGAGAAGGTTGAGCGAGCCGTGCCACAGCACGGCATCGTCGACGATCATGACTTTCTCGTGCATGCGCTCGCGTATCTCGACCAGGCAGCCGGCGGCCTCAAGCTCTTGTACGAGAGCGCGCCTGCGCGGGTCATCGGCCTGGTCCCGGGTATGGACGGTGACCTGCACCCCGCTTTTTATTCGTGGGGTGAGGTGCCGCAGCCATCTGCTGACGGGGGCAGGATCCAGGAAGGCGCAGTAGATCTCGATGCTGCGCTGAGCTTGTTCGATGTCCCACGCGATGGCGCGGGGCACCTCGTCAGCGGGGAAGAAGGCAGGACGAGCCAGTTCGTCCTCGCCCAGCCCTGCCAGGTCGGCTGCGCAGCGGAAAGGTACGAGGTCATCTACCGAGAGCAACTGCGCATGGCACTCCAGGTGGGCGAGCATCCGTGCGGCTTCACTGCCCGGACTGAGATTGTCGTGGAGGAATCGGGTGTCGGCGACGACGACGATATGGTCCTGCGCCCGGCTGAGGGCCACGTTGAGCAACCGGCAGGTGGAGGATGACAGACCGGAGCCCTCGTAGAAGTAGCCGAGCCTGTCGCCTGCCCCGGCCACGGTATCGATCACCACAAGAGAGCGCTGGCTGCCCTGGAATCGATGGACGGTGTCCACCAGCCCCTCGTAGCTCTCGCCGAACCGGTGGGTCAGGCTGGTCTGAAGCGCTTTCACCTGGTCTCTGTACGGAGCGATCACGGCCAACCGGTCGGCCGGCCGGTCCCCGGCGGCCAGGCCCGTCCACTTGCGAGCCGGCAGGACCTCGTCGTACTGAAGGCCCCGAACGAGCTCATGAATGACCGCCTCGTGCACCGTGTTGGTCTTGTGTCCGCCGTAGCGGCCTTTCGGGTTGGGCAGGCGGCGTGGGGTGGTGTCGACAAGGATCAGCGGGCTGTCGATCAGCGGCGAAGGCGGGAGGCGACTGCGGTCATCACGCCCGGTGCGCAAGGGCGCGTCGGGGTAGGCGACGACGTTGACCATCTCGCAGATCGACGGGCGCATACGATACTGCGTGTCCAGGCAGACCATCCGCCGGTCTTGGCGGGCCGAGCCCGCCAGGTCCACCAGCCCTGCCGTGGCGAAGACATCGCGGTCCATCCAGAGCCCGGCGTGCTGCCTGTCCTCGGGTGAGGCGTTCCGGTCGCCGGAGGCCTTGGACACGGCGGGCAACTGCCGGAAGTCACCGGCAACGACGACCCGCCGGGTGGCAAGCCCGGCGGCGCACCAGGCCGAGGGGGTGTTCACCATGCCGGCCTCGTCGATGACCACCACGTCGATCGAGCTGAGTAGTTTGCGGGACTGTACCGCCTTGGCGACGGTGGTGCCCATGACGCGGCAGTTACCCCGGACCACTTCGGTGATCTTCTGCTGTTCCTGCTCCAACGCAGTGAGCTGCTGTTGCATTCTCTCGACGGCATCCCGAAGAGGGCCTGCCGCGGGAACTCCCCTTAGCCGGTCGTGCAGCATGGCCAGCTCCGGCTCAAGCTTGGCGATCTCGATTGCACAGTTTCGCTGGACGGTCAGCGCGGTGTGCAGTCGCTGGTCAAGCACGGCGACGGCATACCGGTGCTCGCGGTGCGCACGGCCGAGATCGTCGAGCTTGGCCTGCCGCTTCTTGGCGAAGAGCCCGGACGGAGTGCCGATCTCGCGGATCTGCTGCTCGGTCCTGGCGAGGGCGGCTTGCCCGGCCTGGATCTGGTGGTGCAGGGCGGCAGCGTGTCGCCCGACCTCGTCGCGCCGCGTGCTCAGGTCCCGCAGCTCGCCTGAGATGCGCTCGGCTTCGGTGTGCAGCCCGAGGTCCTGGCGCGCCGCGTCCAGCAGTTCGCGCGTTTCGGCGATCCGCGCGGCCATGGCGACGGCAAGCCGTCCGGCGATCCGTCCGGCGCTGATCTGCTCACCGAACTTGGTGGCCAGGGAGGTGAGCTCGATGTCTCCGGCGCGCTGTACGAGCCCCGTGTCGAAGCCATCCTCACCGGAGAGCAGATCGCAGATCCGCTCCAGCGCCTGGTCCACGGCGACCTTGGTCGGGGCCACGAAGAGCACCCGCATCCCCTGCCGGTAGCAGCCCTCGACGATGGAGGCGACGACGTCGGTCTTGCCGGTTCCCGGCGGTCCCCATATGAAGGTGAGCTCGCTGTCGAGGGCCTGCTCGATCGCCTGCCGCTGCCGAGGATTGAGTTCGCGTTCGCGATATTCCCGGATGAAGCGTTCCGGGGTGGCGCAGCGGTCGATGCGTGGCCGTCCTTGGCCGAGCATCCAACCCGCAGTGGTGAGATTGACCAGACCATCGCTCCCGCCGGCGGACTCCAGCCGCTCGGCGAGGGTCTCCATGCCCGCCGACTCGTCCTTGCGCAGCTGAGCGTTGCCCGGCTGGCTGCCCAGATCGGCCGCGGCGCGGACCATGACCTTGCCGTCGGGCATCCGCACGGCCTCGGCGCTCACCCACGGGTCGCGGGAACGTGAGAGCCGGACGAGCAGTTTCTCCCCGGAGAACGCCTCCTTCCAGCTTCTGCAGGAGAACAGGTATTCCTGGACCTCCCCGTCGCCTCCGACCTTGCGTCCGGCGGTCAGCGAGACCTTCTCCCCGTCACCGTCGCTGCGGAGCTCGGCGGCGATCTCCAGACGTACAGCCCGCAATAGCTCGTCAACAGGAAAGGGCTTCTGCTGGCTGCCTGTCATCGCGCTCCTTTTAGGGGGTAAGGAGAACAGTGTGCCGGTACAGATTGGAAATCTACCCTTGCCGAGCAGTAGCTAAGGAGTAGTGCCGTCACTTCGATACTCATCGGGCCGACCGGAGGGAGGAACCGCGTCGTCGGGCACGAAGGCACGGGACGGGTCAAATCGGCGGACCAGGTCATCGGCCACTTCCTGTTTGCCGTACGTGGCAAGATAGTCGGCTATCTCTCGGGTGAACAGGGCACGTTGCGGGTCGCCGCCCGGGAAGTTCGCTGCATCCAGAAATGCCCCGAAATAGTCGACGGCGGATGGTTCGTGCTCCAGATCAGGCGTGGACAACTCCTCATCCGCTGAATGCGGGGAGGGAGGCCACGGCACCAGGTAGCGGAAGCACTCGGGCACCTCCTGGTTATTCGCCGCGGAGGAGACCTGGGCGAGAATACCCAGGTCCTGCACCACTTTCTCCACGCGGTCGTCGTTCTTGGCAAGCCACCAGACCACCGCACTACCGGGGTCCTTCAGTACATCCTCTCCGAGATACTCCCGCTTGCTCTGCTCGTACTTCCTCTCGTGTTCCCAGACTGCTTTCTCCTTGCGTATCTCGGCGAGTCTGTCCAGCCGCTGCCGGTCGTGATCGGAGAGAGTGAGCGTGACAGACTCGGCCATCGACTGCACGCATTCCGTGGCGTCCGACTGCATCGTGCCCAGCGCGCCGTTCAGTTCGTGCTGGACGAGCGAGGCCCTGCCAGGAGGCCTGTTCCTCGTGATGACCTTGGCGCGTTCCAGAATCGCGTCGACCGCCAGGCCGCTGAGGTTGGCCCCGGGTTCGCCCATCGTCCTGCCGGTCGGCGACCAGCGCACCGTCGCCGAGAACAGGAAGTCGTAGTCCTCCTCCATGCTCGGCAGCGCGACCTCGACGCGCTGCTCCCGAGGCTCCACCGGTGGCGGCGGGGAGTACATCATCTCCACCGGTGGTGCGGCATCCGCTCCACGGCCGACGCCCCTCATGGACAGGAACGCGGCGGCCCCGGTCACGGGGGCGAGCACCGCCCACACCCAGGGCGGCAGCGGAGTGAACACGACGAGGCCGGCGAGAATCAATCCCGCGAAGACGACGAAGTAAGCCGTAACTGTCCTGCGACCAGAACCCATGGCGTTGTCTTCCTGTTCCGTTGTTACGACGATGGCTCACGCGGCCTGGAAACCCAGAGCAGCGTTGATCTTCCGCCGGACGAGGCTGACGAGAAAAGCGTGGCGTTCTCGTCCATCCGCTGAGGGAGGGACCAGGTCGCGGGCGATGACATACAGGGGAGCCAGGAGGGCCGTACGCTGTTCGCCTCCGTCGACGAGTACGTCGAGGAGATGCTCGCAATGCTGTTCGTCCTCGAAGGCCGCCTGGATCCAGCGCTCCGCCTGCGCGCGCCAGGTCTCGTACGGATACCGGCGGAAGGCAACGTGCCAGCCGACGGTCAACTCTTCCCGTACAACGGGATCGGACAGAGGGGCGCGTGTACGTGGCCCGAGAGTTACAAGCGGCACCGGATCAGCGAACTCCAGGAACAGTCTGGCGTCGGCCTGCCGCCACTTTTCGCTTCCCAACTGAAGTCGCTGAACCAACCGCTTCAGCATCCAGACGCGGAGTTGAGCGTCAGCGCCCACTATCTGAGCGAGCGCGTCGCGGGCGTGTGTGGTTCCCGATTCCTTGCGGGCCAGGTGATGAAGTCGGACCATGGCCTGGTCCGGGTGATGCACGGCCATCACCTTCCAGCACGTCACGACGAGCACCTGAGCGAGCCCTCTGGAGAGGGAGGTCTCAGATGCCCACTCGCGGATCTTCTGACGGAAAAACTGGCCGTGCTCCTCGTGCTTGAGCCCTTGCCGTAGCGCTTGAACGGCCGCGCCCATCCGCACGTCGTTCCCGGGGTTCTCGGCGCACTGCGACACGAGAGCCAGCAACTGATCCCGATGCCTGTCCTGCAGGCACTGCCGAGCGAACCGCTCGACCAGTTTGTTACGGTCGTCCGTCTCTAATCCGGGCAGGCCTACGGTGTTACCAACCCATTTCCGGATGAACTCCCGTAGCTCCGGCCAGTGGGTCCAAAAGTGGACCCGAACCGCCGAGTCGTATCCGAACTCGTCGAATCGCACCCGGCCGGAGGCGTCGGCTGTCGCGTTGATCTCCTTGAGGCGCACGGTGAGGTCCGCGTGCTCCAGTAGAGGGAGCACGTTCTGTGGATGTTCCGCTATGTCAAGTAGCGAGGCGGTGGCACGTTGGATGGCCTCGGCGCGGGCTCCGTGCAGCATGGCAGTGGCCAGCAGCAGCGCCCGCTGCGGCCCTTGAGGTAGAGTGGCGAGCCTTTCCGTGACGCGCATGCTCTGCTTGTTGTCCAGCACGGCCAGGGCGCTGTCACACCAAGCGGCGAATCCTGCTGATCTCGCCGTGGTCCGTACCTCGATGACAAGCGTGGCGAAGTCGGCGATTCCTCGCATCGAAGGGTTTCTGGCCAGAAATTCCGAGAGGGCCTCAGGCGCCGAGTCGGTCTCGGCGACGGGTATGTCTTTCGCGCGTAGATAGCGTTGGAACACCGCCCCGGCCGAAGGGCGAGTGATCCCGATGCGGTAGGTGCCGAGATCCGCCCGAAGTGATTCGATCATCCCGCTCGGAAGCACCACCACCAAGCGGGACGTGTGGCTTTGCACGACTTTGCGGAAGCTGGGAAGCTCATCCTGGACTGTGGCCCAGACCTGCTCGCTGGTGATCGCCGACAAGTCCACCAGCAGCAGGGCGCCCTCACCGACCTGGCTGGTATCAAGATCAAGATAGGGCGCCCCTTCCTCCCCCAGCAGGATTTCGTGGAACGTTTCGGTCCCGGAGTACAGCTCCTGCAGGAGCATCCACGCGGCGGCTTTCCTTCCGGCGCCTGGCGCTCCGTCCAGGAAGACGGTGCCGTGGGATTCCAGGACCTCGCATGCCCGGGCGAAGCCTCCGGGCGGAATGAAACGCTGCCGGAGCCATGCCAATTGGTCGTCGGCGACGCCCCGGGGATCCTTACCAGCGGCCTGGGCCAGTTGCATGAAGACGTACTGATCACCGCTGCCAGCGTTCATCGCTCCGTAGTTGGCCGAGACGAAGGCCCTGAACTGGTCGCTCAACGCTCATCCTCTCCGTCCTTGCGGGAGCCGCCGAACCGGTGACCGATCCCCCCGTGGTTGTCGCCAGCGACATACGCCGCCCCATCTCCGGAGAAGTACTGGGAGCCGTTGTAGTTGTTGACGTTGCCCTTGCCCATGTGAGCCGTCCCGTAGTTGTTCTTGATGACGGTGTCGGCGTCACCGACGGTGACACCGCCGGTGGTGATGTCACCGGTGGTGATGTCGCGCCCCTGAATGGCCGGGCCATACACGTTGTCGGCCGAGTTGGAGACGGAGCCGGGGACCGGCGGCCCGGGGACCGGACGGATGACCGACCTGAGCGACGGGATCCACTCGGCGAGCCTGGTGACCAGACGTGTGAGGTCGGCCTGGAGGTCCTCCACGTCCAGGCGCTCCGACTGGATTTCGGCGAGCCACTTCAGCTCCTGCGGTAGCTCCGCCGGGTCCAGCCGTCTGGGCCCCGCCCCTTCCCGGACCGGCACGACCGGTATCCCGAGGTCGAGCGCCGCAAGGAGCTCCCGGCGAACCCAATCGTCCTCGTCACGCAGCCTGAGTGACTGGGCCCAGCTAGGACCGATGACGGCGAGAAGGACGGTGGCGCGCCGTACGTTGCCGAGCAGTTCCTCGGGGAATCGCTGGCCGGGCCTGATGGATCTGGTGGCGCGGAAGATCTGCTCCTTCCCTCCTATGATCTTGGAAAGCTCCTGTTCGATGAGAAGAGCGGTCTTCTCCCCGTCTCCGGTGCGGTAGTTGATGAATACGGTGGCCATGGGGATTTCCTCTCTACGGGACGATGTTCTGCAGGGCCGTTCCGAGTTCGGGAGCGAGCTCGCGTACCGACCGGTTGCGCGGGTGACGGGCCAGGGTGTGGGCGAGGTTGCGCAGGTCCGTGGCAATCGTGGCCGAGCTCACCGTGACGATGTCGTCGAGCAGCCGGTTGGTGAGATCACACGCGCGGTCGATCTCACCGGCCGCGGCGTGGGCGAGCGCGCAACGCACCCCGTAGCGGACTCGGGTGCGCAGCGCCTGGGGCGACACCCGCGCCAGCTGCGCTTCCATGACTTCGGCGGCTTCGGCTGGCCGTCCCAGGTCGTACAGGCACCAGCCGGTGATCATCGCGACCGGGTCGGACAGGTTGGTGGTGCCGATGACGGGTGCGTCAAAGTCAGGCGTCTGACCGACGAGCAGCGCACGCGCCCGGTCCAGACTGCGCTCGCAGGCGCCGTGGTCACCTGCGAGTGCGTGGCCCTGCGCCTCCCGCTGCGCGGCCAGGCCGCGGATCCGCGGCGGGACCTTGCCGTTCTGTGCCCGCTGAGCCAGTTCGACGGTCTGTGCCACGTCCTCGCGATAGAGCGTGACCAGTGCCCGGCGGACCAGTCCGTACGCGGCAAGGTCATGATCACCGCCGACGGCCGCCAGATCAACGGCGCGTTGCGTCCACCACAGCGCCGCCTGCTCGTTTCCCGTCTCCTGCACCAGCCAACCGACATACTCGGCGTACCGGGAACCGAGCCTCAGCAATCCCTGACGGGTCTGGGAACCGGCATGGGCGGACAGCTCCCGGAGCGTATGGGTCTGCGCGATGAGCACGGGGAGCAGAAGTCCGGGATTGACCGTCTGACCGAGCTGCCGATACTGGTCGAACAGTGATCGGGATACGCCCAGGAGCGTCGTGTCCTCGGTGCTGGACGAGGTTCTCGGGCCGCCGATGCTCATTCCCGCGATCGCAGCCGCGCCCACGGCCATCGCCTGCCTCCGGCTCATGGGCTGGAACCGGTTCTGCCCGTCCGAGGACAACTGCATCAGCCACACCTCATCCCCGTCACCGCTCTCCTGCGCGAGTCCTTCTCTGGGAGGCTGTTCGCGGACCAGAGCGGCAAGCCGGCCTCCGGCGTCGAGTGCGACGTCGCAGAGACGGGCCAATTCGCGGCTCGGCGCTTTGATACCTCGTTCGACCTTGCTGAGCTGGCCTTTGCTGTAATGAACCAGCCCTGATAAATCGGTAAGGGTGAGATCGGCGGCGAGGCGCCGCCTCCGGAGTTCTCTCCCGAAGGGGATTGGCTGCTGGATCACATGAACCTCCGTCCCCGCCTGTCCGAGCAGCCGCGAACCACCGCTTACAAGAGTGTGTCAGCCAATGTCGGGCAGGCAAGACCTGTTCCGGTGTTTCCCGTTTCCAACTCTGAAGGCAATAGGAAACGACGGTTCTTGTCCAGACCGTCTCGAGCTCTTCTCTGGAACTTCCCTTCCTCGCGGACACCGGTTGTCCTGCGGGATCAGACGCAGGAAGCCGGCCCGGGACCAGCAATCGAAAAACCACAAAAGGCACTTACGGAAGGTAATTCGGTCATCATTTGAGTGGATTTATCACTCAAAACTTCGATATGTCCAGGTCTGCAATCATCAAACCAATCAACCGTCGACATTTTCCGATTTCATAAATCGCGTTTTCGGACAATCTTTATAGCGGGTCGCCCATGGTCGCGGAGGCCACTATCCGAAAGGTAAAATCCACGCTGTCCGCATCAACCGCTGACAGGACTTCGGTGTGACCGCCAGGACGATACGCAAGCTCTAGATATCGGTCGTGACCGTTCTGGCGGACATGATCATCGCTACCTCGTATGAGGTTCTGCCAACGCTGCAGGTCGAGTGGTGCAAACTGTTTCCCGAGCAGCGCTCCGCGATCGCCCCCGGCGCCACCCCGGAACGGGTCGTCACGGCATATCTGCAAGCCGTGGCGGCCAGGGACGACGACACCGCGCGGGTCCTGTCCGCGCCCTATTTCGCGAGGTATGGCGATAGGGGCATCGGCTGCTCCTATCGCCGTCTTGACCTGATCTGGGTCGGCGAACCCCGTACAGACGGTTCCGCATATGCCCGGCTCGTGATTGCCGTTCCTACCCGGTACAAGGCCGACCTGGAGGATGAGGGACCCGAAATGGACGGGGAACGTCGTTACGACTTCCTGGTCGGCCGGAACGCTCCCTCGGAGCGATGGCGGATCATCGACTACGGCGACGGACGAGGCGGGGCCGGCAAACATATCGGGCCCGGAACCAGGGCCCCTTCACGAGCCGGTTGCCCGCCCCGCTGCCGGAGAGCGCCGGCGGCGCTCAGGCGGCGTAGGACTCCTTGGCCAGACGGCGGACGCGGGCCACGTCGACGGTGTGGCCGAGGCCCGGTTGGGTGAGCGGCACGGCCACGACGCCGCCGGAGGCGCCGACCGGCGGGGTGACGATCTGCGCGCTGCGCGGCGGCTCGGCCACGTCGCAGGGCAGGCCGCAGCCGGGCAGGCTGGCCGCGGCCACCGTGGCCGCCCGGGCCAGGCCGGTGCCCTGGCCGCCGGCGCAGGCGATCTCCCAGCCCGCCGCCAGGGCGCGGTCGTGGACCCGCCGCACCTCGCGCAGGGAGCCCAGGACGGCCGGGCGCAGCAGCAGCGCCCGGCCCGCCCCGACGAGGATGGCCTCGTCGAGCTCGGCCAGCGAGGACACCTCGAGCAGGACCGGGGCGGCGACCCGCTCCTGCAGGTCGGCGTGGTCGGCGAGGCCGGCGAACGGGCGCTCGATGGACGAGAGCGTGTAGGCGTCCAGCGCCTCCAGGGCGCCGACGTCGGTGTAGGCGCCACGGGCGTCCACGCCGATACCCAGCGCCGGGTACGCCTGGCGGACGGCGCGCAGCGGCTCGATGTCCCAGCCGGGGTGGACGTCCAGGGTGATGTGGGCGTAGCCGGCGCAGACATGGCGGTTGACCCGCGCGACCAGGCTCTCCAGGTTACGCTCGGCGCCGATCCTGACGGTGGCCATCAGCGAGGTGCGGCTGCCGCCCAGCGCGTGGGAGAGCGGCACCCCGCGCATCCTGGCCCACAGGTCCCAGCAGGCCATGTCGGCCGCGGGGCCGCCGAGGACGGCGCCCAGCTCGTCGGGGTGCTCCCAGTCGACGCCGATCAGCGCGTGGGCGAGCCCCTCCTCCAGGGAGGCCCAGGTCTTCGGGTCGGGGTCGACGACCTCTCCCCAACCGGTCATGCCCCCGTAGTCGGTGAGCCGGACGAGGATGCTCTCCGGCCGCCTGCCGTACGGCAGGACCAGGCGGAACATCTCAAGCTCGCGCACGCGCGGCATGAATTTCCCTCATCTCTGCTCGGAAACGCGAATCCCGCCCGGAGGCGGGACTCCCCCTCAACGCGGAGGAGGGCGGCGTTCTTCCCATAGTGCCACGGGGTCAGTCCCTGAACCGGCCCGCGACCAGCACGCCCGTGCTCGCCATGAGCGCGGTCAGCGCGAAGCACACGAGGTAGACGGGCCCGGCCGTGCCGAAGGCCGCGACGATCGCGCCGACGACGGCGACCGTGACCACGGTGAAGACCGACTCCCCGATCCCCATCGAGGCGCTGTTCTCACCCTCCTCACCGGGGCGCGACAGCTCCAGGACGAGCACCGACAGCGTCGGGTAGACGATCCCGATGCCGAACCCGAGCACGGCCTCGCCGACGAAGGCCAGGGCCACGGGGACGGCCGCGAAGACGGTCAGGGCCATCAGCACGATGCCCGTGGCGATCAGGGCGGGGCCGGTCCGCAGGATCAGGACCCGGTCGTAGCGCTTGCGCCCGACGACCCACGAGCCGAAGGACCAGGCGAGCGCGCCACCGGTGAGCACCATCCCGGCCTGGGCGGGCGACAGGCCGCGCTCCCCGGTGAGCATGAGCGGCAGGAACACCTCGCCGCCGAAGACGGTGCCGGCGGCGATCCCGCGCAGGGCGATCACTGAGGGCAGGCCCCGCGCGGCGCGCAGGGTGCCGGGCGGCAGCAGCCGGGGCAGCGTGAGCACCAGGACGAGCAGTCCGGCGGCCAGCAGGATCAGCCCGGCGCCGCGCGCCGCTCCGCCGTACTGCATGAGCGCGGCGCCCACGGCCGTCAGCGCCACCC
>NZ_JBSFPS010000039.1:0-46730 GCF_053588315.1 Streptosporangium sp. NPDC003464
CCTCAAGACCACCATCAACACCATGGTCGACCAGCTCTCCTCCTTCGCCTCCGAGGTCACCCGGGTGGCCCGCGAGGTCGGCTCCGAGGGCAAGCTCGGCGGCCAGGCCCGCGTCGAGGGCGCCGAGGGCATCTGGAAGCGCCTCACCGAGAACGTGAACGAGCTGGCGGGCCGCCTGACCACTCAGGTCCGCGCGATCGCCGAGGTCACCACCGCGGTCGCGACCGGCGACCTGACCCGCTCGATCACCGTCGACGCCGGCGGCGAGATCGGCGAGCTGAAGGACAACATCAACACGATGGTGTCGGTGCTGCGCGACACCACCAAGGCCAACCAGGAACAGGACTGGCTGAAGTCCAACCTGGCGCGGATCTCCCGCCTCATGCAGGGCCACCGCGACCTGATGGAGGTCGCCAAGCTGATCATGAGTGAGCTGACCCCGCTGGTCTCCGCCCACTACGGCGCCTTCTACCTGGCCGAGCCCACCGGCGACCACGACCTCTATCTGATCGCCGGATACGGCGCGCGCCCCGGCTCGAAGATCCGGCAGCGCTTCTCGGTCGGCGAGGGGATCGTGGGACAGGCCGCGTTCGAGGGCAAGCGGATCATCCTGGAGAGCGTCCCGGCCCGATACCTCACCGTGGACACCGGCCTCAGCTCCTCCGCCCCGGCCCAGATCGTCGTGCTGCCGATCCTGTTCGAGACCCAGGTCCTGGGCGTCGTGGAGCTGGCCTCCTTCAGCCACTTCGGCGAGGTCCACCACGACTTCATGACCCAGCTCGTCGAGACCATCGGCGTCACGATGAACACGATCATCGCCAACTCCCGGACCGAGGACCTGCTGACCGAGTCGCAGCGCCTCACCACCGAGCTCCAGGAACGCTCCGACGAGCTCCAGCGCCAGCAGGAGGAGCTGCGCCGCTCCAACGCCGAGCTGGAGGACAAGGCCGCGCTGCTGGCCAAGCAGAACCGGGCCATCGAGATCCAGAACTTCCAGATCGAGCAGGCCCGCCGGACGCTGGAGGAGCGCGCCGAGCAGCTCGCGGTCTCCTCGCGCTACAAGTCCGAGTTCCTGGCCAACATGTCCCACGAGCTGCGCACCCCGCTCAACAGCCTGCTCGTGCTGGCCAAGCTGCTCACCGAGAACGCCGAGGGCAACCTCACCGTCCAGCAGGTGGAGTTCGCCCGGACCATCCACGGCGCCGGCTCCGCCCTGCTCCAGCTGATCAACGACATCCTCGACCTGTCCAAGGTCGAGGCCGGGCGGATGGACATCCACCCCCAGCAGATCTCCCTGCCCAAGCTCGTCGACTACTTCGAGGCCACCTTCGCGCCGCTGGCCCAGGACAAGGGGCTGTCGTTCGCGGTCGAGGTCGACCCGTCGATCCCGCAGGAGCTCCGCACCGACGAGCAGCGCCTGCAGCAGGTGCTGCGCAACCTGCTCTCCAACGCGATCAAGTTCACGCCCAAGGGCGAGGTGCGGCTGCGCGTGATCCACGCCCAGCGTGCCGTGACCTTCGTGGACGACACCCTGCGCGGCGCCGACGGCATCCTGGCCTTCGAGGTGGTGGACACCGGCATCGGCATAGCCGCCGACAAGCTGGAGGTCATCTTCGAGGCGTTCCGTCAGGCCGACGGCACCACCAGCCGCAAGTACGGCGGGACCGGCCTGGGCCTGTCCATCTGCCGCGAGATCGCCCGCCTGCTCGGCGGCGAGATCCACGTGGTCAGCGAGGTGGGCCAGGGGAGCACCTTCACCCTCTACCTGCCGCCGTCCTACGGCGGACCGCTGTCCTCGCGCGACGGCGGAGCGGCCGCGCCCAACTCCCCGCCGCGCAGCCAGACGCTCATCGGGGTGCTGGAGGAGCCCGACGACCTGCCGGAGCTGGCGCTGCCGGAGGACATGCCGGTCCCGCACTTCCCGCAGGAGGAGGCCCAGGCGTGGAAGGGCGGTGACGACCCGCTCACCGGCGCCAAGATCCTGATCGTGGACGACGACATCCGCAACGTCTTCGCCCTGACCAGCGTCCTCGAACGGTACGGCTCCACGGTGGTCTACGCCGAGAACGGCCGCGAGGGCATCGAGCAGCTCGAACGCAACGAGGACGTCGCGCTGGTGCTGATGGACATCATGATGCCCGAGATGGACGGCTGGGCCACCACCTCCGCCATCCGCCGGATGCCGCAGTTCGCCGATCTGCCGATCATCGCGCTTACCGCTAAGGTCATGCAGGGCGACCGGGAGAAGAGCATCGCGTCCGGCGCCTCCGACTACGTGCCCAAGCCCGTGGACGTCGACCGCCTGCTCGAACGCCTGCGCGGCTGGCTCACCCGGGGCAAGCCGGCCGGTGACTCCGACGAAGGGGCGTGATCAATGCCTGAGCGAGCGAAAATCCTCCTGGTGGACGACCGGGAGGAGAACCTGATCGCGCTCGAGGCAATCCTCAGCTCCCTCGACCTGATACCCGTCCGGGCCAGGTCCGGCGAAGAGGCGCTCAAAGCCCTGCTCAACACCGAGTTCGCGCTGATCCTGCTGGATGTGCGCATGCCGGGGATGGACGGATTCGAGACCGCGTCCCACATCAAGCGCCGCGAGCGCACCCGCAACATCCCGATCATCTTCCTGACCGTGGTCGACAGCGCCCCCGACTACGCCTTCCGCAGCTACGCCGCCGGGGCCGTCGACTACCTCACCAAGCCGTTCGACCCCTGGGTGCTCCGGGCCAAGGTCGCGGTGTTCGTCGAGCTCTACAACATGAACCGCCGCCTGGCCGAGCAGGCGTCCATGCTCCGTGAGCGCCTGGCCGCCGAGCTGCCGCCGGGCGAGGCGTCCGACCAGGCGGCCGTGCTCCCCGAGCTGTCCAGGCGCCTCACCGCGGTCGAGGACGAGCTCGCCCGAGTCAGCGAGCTGGCCCGCAAGGCCAACGACCCGAGCCTCGCGGGGCCGCTGTCCGACCTGGCCCACCGCCTCAGCCACCTCAGGGCGGGCCTGGACGCCCTCACCTGAGCACGGCCGCGTCCGGACGGGCCCTCGCGTGGCACGCGTGGCCCTCGCCAGGCGTAGGTACGGCAGTCCTCGCCCGGCTTAGGCGCAGCGGGCCTCGCGAGGCATAGGCGCGGCCCTCGCGAGGCCGTACGCGCCACTCGGCCTCGACCGGGCCGGCTGGGACCCGGCGCACGGGAGAGGGCGCATGTCGCGTCGGCGAGGCCGGCGCCGGCCGGTCGCACCGGGACGGGGCCCGGCAGGGTGTCTCCGCGGAGAGGATTTTTGGTGAGCCGGCCCCAAAGGCACCTATCCGAAATTAGCTATAAAAGACGCCTAGAGCAGGCCGAAATCACTCCGCGGGCAGATGTCAAGATCAGAAACTGTCGAAGCGTGACCGCTGGTGTGGCGATCTTCACCATTATTCTCTGATCTTGGTCCGGCTTACGGTGCAGGCGCCAACGAGCGATGATCACCGACTCCGGCCGCACGGAGATGGCAGGCAACGCTCGATGACCAATCGGTATCGATCACACCGTACGGTTCGACAGAGGAGATCTCATGATCCGTTCCCTCGGCAAGCTGGGCGACCGTCTGCTCGACAGGCTGCTCCCCACGGCCTCCGCGGCCGCTGAGACGTGCTGGGACGAGACGAAGTGGGTCGGGTACACCGTACGCCGGACGTGCTGCATCGCCGCCGGCCGCACGGCCTGCACCCCCTGGCGCTGACCGAGACTCCGGCCGAGTGACCGTCATGCAGTACGTGGCGCTGGCCTGCCGATGCGCACTGGGCGTCGTCTTCCTGGTGGCGGTGTTCGGCAAGGTGCGCGGCCGGGAGGCCTTCCTTGCCTTCCGTGCCTCCGTGCCGGACATGGTCCCGCTCGCCACCGGCAGGGCGACGCCGCTGAGCGTCGCGGTGATCCTCGCCGAGGCGTGCGTCGTCGTACTGCTGACGGTCCAGTGGACGGTGCCGGCCGGTTTCGTGCTGGCCGGCGCCGTACTGCTGGCGTTCTGCGCGGGCATCGCGCGGGTCGTGCGCTCCGGTTCCCGGACCCCCTGCCGCTGCTTCGGCGCCACGGCGACCCCGCTGAGCGGCAGGCACCTGATCCGCAACGCGGGCCTGCTCGCCGTCACCGCGACGGGAGGCGTGGCCCACCTGCTCACCGCACCGGGTGACGCGCATCCCGCGGGCGTCGCCATCGCGATGGCCGGCGCCGGTGTGCTCGCCCTGGCCGTCGTCTTCTTCGACGACCTGGCCGACCTGTTCGCCGGGCCACCGCCCACTCCCGGGCACCTGTGAGGGGATCTCGATGCCGTACCTCGTCGTCGCCGTCGTCTTCGTCGGGGCCCTGTGCGCCGTCAACCTCCTGCTGACCCTGGCCGTCATCCGCCGCCTCCGCGAGCATTCGGCCCAGCTCGCCAACGGCCGGTCGACGAGACCGCCGCTCGTGGCCTCCGGCACCGCGCTGCCCGAGTTCACCGCCTCCGCGTCTGACGGCACGACCGTGTCACAGGACTTCTTCACCGGGCCGACCCTGGTGGGGATGTTCTCCACCACCTGCGCCGCCTGCCACGAGCGGCTGCCCGAGTTCACCGCCTGGGCGGGACAGCTGGGGCCCGGACGCGCGCTGGCGGTGGTCACGGGCGACCCGGAGGACGCCGGCGTGTTCACCGCCGCGCTGGCTCCGGTGGCTCCCGTGGTCGTCGAACCACCGGACGGGCCGCTGGGCCAGGCGTTCCAGGTGTCGTTCTTCCCGACCTTCTATCTCGTCGACGACCGCGCGGTGATCACCGCTGCGGCGGACGCCCCGGACCGGCTGCCACTGGCGGCGCGCACGTGAGGGAGCCCGGCGGGGAGGGCTCGGGGACCGGGTCCCTTCTCCACCGCGGGCGGGCGGCGGGCGAGCTGGCCTGGCAGGCCCAGCCTGCCGCCGTGGCCGGTTCACTGGTGGTGGTGCTGCTCATGGGGGCGGCGCCGGTGGCGACCGCCTGGCTCACCAAGCTGGTTCTCGACGGGCTGGCCGGCGACGGGGGCCGGAGTGTCCTGCTCCCCCTCGCGGCCGCCCTCGGGGTGGCGGGTCTGGCTCTGGTCGTCCTGCCGCATGTTTCCGAGTACCTCACGGGGCAGCTGCACCGGGGGCTCCAACGACTGATCTACGACCGGCTGTTCCGGGCCGTCAACGCCGACCCCGGGCTCAGCCGCTTCGAGAACCCCTCCTTCCACGACGAGCTGCGGCTGGCCCACGAGGCCGGTCAGAACGCCCCGCAGCAGATCGTCGGCTCGTCCCTGGCGATCTGCCAGGGCCTCCTGACGCTGCTGGGGTTCATGGCCACGCTGACCGTGCTCAGCCCGGTCATGGTCGTCATCGTCATCGCCGCCGCGCTGCCGTCGGCCAGGGTGCAGCTCGCGCTGAGCCGCCGCAGGGCCCGCACGATGTGGGGCATCAGCTCCAACACGCGTCGTCAGATCTTCTTCAGCGCCCTCCTCACCAGCCCCGACGCCGCCAAGGAGGTGCGACTGTTCGGGCTGGGTGACTTCCTGCGCACCCGGATGCTCACCGAACTCAAGACCGTCAACGAGGCCGAACGGGATCTGGACCGGCGGACGCTGCGCAGCCAGGGGCTGCTGTCCCTGCTGGGCGCCGTCGTCGCGGCCGGTGGCCTGTTCTGGGCCGTGCTGGCCGCCACGGCGGGAGGTCTGAGCGTCGGGGACGTCTCGGTGTTCGTCGCCGCCGTCGCCGGGGTGCAGACGGCCCTGACCTCGATCGTCGGCCAGTGGGCGAGCGCGCACAACGCCCTGCTGATGTTCGGGCACTACCTCGGTGTCGTCCAGGCTGATCCCGGTCTCCCGGTACCCGCGGAGCCCACCGCGCTGCCCCCGCTGCGAGAGGGCATCGAGCTGCGCGACGTGTGGTTCCGCTATGACGACGAGCACCCCTGGGTGCTGCGGGGGGTTGACCTCTTCATCCCGCACGGCCAGGCCGTCGCCCTGGTCGGCCTGAACGGGGCGGGCAAGAGCACCCTGGTCAAGCTGTTGTGCCGGCTGTACGACCCGGTCCGCGGCTCCATCCACTGGGACGGCGTCGACCTGCGTGACATGCGCCCGGCCGACCTGCGCGAACGGATCGGCGTGGTGTTCCAGGACTACATGTCCTACGACCTCACCGCCGGCGAGAACATCATGCTGGGCGACCTGGCCGCGGGCGCCGATCCGGAGCTCGTCCGGACCGCCGCCCGGCGCGCCGGGATCCACGACACGCTCGCCGACCTGCCGAAGGGTTACGACACGCTGCTCAGCCGGATCTTCTTCGGTGACGACGAGGACCAACAGGCCGGGGTGGTGCTGTCGGGCGGGCAGTGGCAGCGGCTGGCGCTGGCCCGCGCCCTGATGCGTCACCACCGGGATCTGCTCATCCTCGACGAGCCGAGCTCCGGCCTGGACGCGGAGGCCGAGCACGCCGTCCACCTGGGACTGCGCCGGCACCGGGCAGGCCGTACCAGCGTCCTGATCTCACACCGGCTCGGAGCCCTGCGGGAGGCGGACCTCATCGTCGTGCTGAGCGAGGGGAAGATCGCCGAACGCGGCTCCCACCGCGAGCTCGTGGCGCTGGGAGGTGAGTACGCGCGGCTGTTCACCCTGCAGGCCAGCGGCTACGGGCCCACCTCCGCCGTCCCCGCGGAAGGCTCCGCGGAGGAGAGCATGAGCACGGCCGCGCCCGGCCCCCGTCCGGCCATGGGGTGACCCTCGCGAGTCCGCCGGCCACGGACCGCGGAGCCTAGCGGCGGGCGCGTTCCAGCGCGTCCCAGAAGCCCCGGCGGAGGGCGTGGCGGACCTCGTCGTGGAGGAGGAAGTCGATCGGCAGGGAGGAGCCCTGGAGGAGGCGGGCCTCCAGGTCGGAGGGCATGCGGGGCTTGCGGGCGAGCACGGCCTCCAGCCACAGGGCGGGGGCGTCCTTGGCGACGGACTCGCCGAAGTCGTGGCCCTCCTTGTGGGCGGCCTTCACGGCGTCGGACAGGGTGGTCGTGCTGCTGTTGGAGGCGTTCTGGACCGGCACGGGGGCCGCCTGGGGACCGGTGTAGGCGCCGAGCTGGCCGGGCTGGTAGCCGGGCATGCCGCCGGTGTTGCCCGTGCCGTACTGCTGGGCCTGCTGGGGGGTCGGCAGCGGGCCGGTCGGGCTGTTGGGGGCGGCCAGGGGCTGCGGCGCGGGGGTCTGCGGCGGCTGGGGAGCCGGGGCCGGCGGGGGCTCGTGATTGTAGGCCGGGTAGGACGGCGGCGCGGGATGGGGGGCGGCGGGCGCGGGAGTGGCTCGGGGAGCCTGGACCAGCGGGGCCGGCGCGGTGGGCGGGGCGCCGTTGCCGAGGGCGACGGTGGCCTGGCCGTTGCCGGCCGGCTGGTGGCCGTTGCTCAGGGCGGGCGTCTCCGGGGAGCCGGTGGCCAGGCTGACGTAAGGCCGCAGATGGCTGCTGCCGATCTCGATCAGGTCGTCGCACTCCTGGCGGAGCGAGCGGGAGACCGCCCAGCCGCCGTCGGCGGCGATGTGCACGACGGTGACCCGGATGCCGAGGTCCTGGGCGTCGCAGACGACCTGCGCCAGGTCCTCGTCGCCGCTGACCACCACCGCGTCGCAGACCGCGCTGTTGCGGGCCAGCGTCATCAGGTCGCGGTGGACCTGGGCGTCCACGCCCTCGCGGCGGCCGGGACGGATGCGTGACAGCCGGAGCTTGAGGCCGGGGAGGTCGGCCAGCGCGTCGTGCTCGGCGGTGCGACGGCCCTCGACGCTCGCCTCGTACCAGTAACAGCGCAGCAGCGGCAGCCCGGTGCGCTCCTTGGACAGGTTGCCGAGCAGTTTGAGCAGACCCGGGTAGTCCCAGGAGACCGCCTCGCGATGGCGGGTCCCATGCACGGCCATCGCGCCGTCGGCCAGCAGGTAGCCTGCGTCCACGAACAGCGCGCAGCGATCCACGCGACACCGCCCTTCCTACGTGGCCCGCCCCTTCGGCTCAGACAAGCCTGAAAGACCTCTGAGAGACCAGCCAGACGGCCCTTCCTCAGGGTAATCAAGCAACTGATCGTCCGAGGGTGAATCCCGACGATTCGACCTGCGCCTGACCATACGCCGGAGTGTTCACGCAGACCGTACCAGTTCGTCCAGTTCTTGAGACCGCCCCCGTTGGCCGTACCTGTCCCCGGCCTTTATTGGCCCGTTCCACACTCCCGCCGCTTCTCGCCGCGCGGAAAACTCACCGGGACCCACCGTGGCCCGCCGGAACCCGCGGCGCTCCGGCCGGACCTCCCGGACCCCCGGACCTCACGGGCGGCCCCCCAGGACCCTCACGAACGGACCTGGACCCGCACCACCGCCGCGCCGAAGAACAGGACGTCACGGCCGGTGCTCACCTTGAGGACGGGGTTCGGGCCGAGAGGCGCCCGGAAGCCGTCGACGTCCGTGCCGAAGGTCAGGTCCGTGCCCTCGGCCCCCGTGGCGGACCCGTCGAAGGGGTTGTCCGCGTCCCGGTCACCGTCGTCCGGCCGGAGCGGGCGCCCGCCCAGCGTGACGCGCTCCCCCCTCAGGTCGGCGTCGCCCTCCCAGGTCACCAGGTGGACCCGGGCGGGCGAGGCCGTTGACGTCAGCCCGTCGAGGGGGATCCACGCGGGTCCGTGCTCCCGGTCCACCACGGTGGCGGCGTCGACGACGACGGCCTGGCTGTACGGCCGGCGGGAGTCGGCCGCGATGACCACCAGGCTCCATCCGGCGTGCCGGGAGACGCCGGGCGTGAGCGAGGCGTCGGCCGCCCAGTATGTCCCGCGGAGCCCGCCCATCAGCCGGGTCACGTCGGCGAACGCCTGGTATGCCGTCCCGGCGGGCAGCCGCCGCTCCGTCACCCGGTCGGCCCGCACCCGCGTATAGCCCCCGTCCCCCGGCGCCTTGAACTTGATCCGGCCGTCCGCGGGCGCGCTGGCCGACCAGTAGAGCCCGGCCCAGACCAGCCTGGCTCTCCTGGGCAGGGACAGCCGGGCCGCGCTCGAACTTCTCGTCGACCCGTCCCGGTCCTGGTCGAAGGGCCTCATCCTCCACAGGTCGTTGTCGCGGCTGTGGCCCCGGCGGGACCGGGCGGCCCGGCACCGGCGGTCGGCGCGGGCGCAGTCCAGCAAGGTGTTGCCGATGGCGGAGGTGACCACCTGGCCGTCGGTGGCGAACCGGGCCGGAGCCCCGACGGCCCGCACCCCGGTCCGCGCCCTGGCCGTCACCCCGGCCCCCGGGGTGGAGACCCGGACCGAGGGCGCGGCCCCCTCGGCCGCCGCCGGCGAGACCACGACCCGGAGGAAGATCGCTGTGGTCCGGCCCGCCGCCAGCGGCCCCCGGGAGCACCGCGCGCCCGCCACGTCCGCGCGGCAGGCCCAGCCGTCGACCGTGCCGACCGGCTTGACGACGGAGACCGCCCGCCCCCGGCGCGCCGCCGCGGAAACCGTCACCCCGTACGGCAGGCCGACGTCGGCGACGAGTTCCCCGCTCTCCCCCGCACCGACGTTGCGCAGCCGTACCGCCACGATGCCCGCCTCGGAGCGGACCAGCGCGCCGAGCGCGTCGATCCTGGCGATCAGGCGCGGCGCGGGCACGAGGGCCACTCCCCGGCCGGAGGGCGGCGCGGGCACGAGGGCCGCTCCTCCGCCGGAGGGCGGCGCGGCGGGCCGGGGGCCGGCCCGCCCCCGCGACCGGTCTCCTTCCCCCGGCGAGGGCGTCCTGCCCGGCGGGGACGGCGGCGGGGACGGCGGGTCCTGCGGCGCGGGCGCCGGGGCGGCGATCGGCGGCGGATCCGGGACCGGGGCGGCCGGCGCGGCCTGCGGACCCCGGGCCGAGACCAGTGTGAGGGCCGCCGCCAGGGTGACCGTGCCGGCCGCCGCGCCGACCGCGACCGCCCGCCGCCGCGCCGCGGGCGCCGGCCGCCACCGGCCGGACGGTCCGGACGTGCCGGCGGCGCCCACGCCGCCCAGAGCCGCGAGGTATCCGGCGAGCGCGGGGCCGGCGACGAGCGGGCCGACGGTGGCGCGCAGGCTCCGGTCGACGTCGGTGAGCTCCAGGAACGCCTCGTGGCATCCGGTGCAGTCGTCCATGTGCCCGTCCAGGGCCCGGCTCTCGCGCCTGGCCAGGGCGCCCCGCACGTAGGCGTCCATCCCGCCCAGCACGGGACGGCATCCCGGCCTCGGGACCCCGGCGAGACGGGCCCGCAGGTATGCCTGGCGCCACCCCTCCCTGGCCGTGCGGACCAGGGCGGCCGCCCCACCGGCCGTCAGGCCCAGCAGGGGCGCCACCTCGGCGGCCGTGGCCCCCTCGACCCCCGTATGCCACAGGACGAGCTGCCAGCGCTCCGGCAGGGACCGGTAGGCCCTGACGGCCGGCGAGCGTGCCGGGCCGGTCGGCGCGGGGCCGGCGAAGGACGTGTCCGGCTCGGGCGCCTCCGTCCCTTCGGTGAACGCGTCCGGGTCGAGCGTTCCCGTCCCTCCGGTGAACGCGTCCGGGTCGGGCGCCTCCATCTCCCCGGTGGCCGCCTGGCCGCCCTCCACCGGCGGCCTGTCATGGACCGTACGGCGGAGCGCGGTGAGCAGGTAGGGCCGGAACGCCTCCCGCGGGCCGCCACCCCGCCTGAGGAGTCCGAGGATCCCGGCGAACGTCTCCACCACGGCCTCCTCCGCCTCGGCGGGACCGCCGACGAGCCGGAGGGCGAGGATCCGGGCCGCAGGCGCGTGCCGTCCGTGGAGCCGGCCGTAGGCCGCCGCGTCCCCATGCCGCGCCTCGGCCAGCAGTTCGGCATCACCTTGAGCCATATTCGCACTCATTGCTACCTCACGATTACCTGGAGTCGCCTGTCGGATGATTCCGCGCTTCACGGCATGACCAAACCGGGATCGCACTGTTGCCTCCGGCGGACCGGGTCCGGGCGCGGCGATGGTGACCGCACCCGTGGGGGCACGATCCGGGCGCTGCCGGAACCGCCCTAACCTTGTTGCCATGAGCGATCGTGAGAACCTGCTGACCCAGATCAAGGACAAGGGCGTCGTGCACGGCAAGGTGGTGCTGTCCTCCGGCAAGGAGGCGGACTTCTACGTGGACCTGCGCCGGGTGACCCTCGACGGGCAGGCCGCACCCCTGGTGGGCCGGGTCATGCTGGATCTCACCGAGGACCTCGACTACGACGCGGTCGGCGGGCTCACCCTGGGCGCCGACCCGGTGGCGACCGCCATGCTGCACGCGGCGGCGGCGCGGGGCCGGACACTCGACGCGTTCGTGGTGCGCAAGGCGCAGAAGGCGCACGGGATGCAGCGCCGGATCGAGGGCCCGGACGTGGCGGGCCGGCGGGTGCTGGCGGTGGAGGACACCTCCACCACCGGCGGGTCCCCGCTGACCGCCGTGGAGGCGCTGCGCGAGGCCGGCGCCGAGGTCGTCGCCGTGGCCACGATCGTGGACCGGGGCGCGGCCTCCGCGATCGCCGAGGCCGGCCTGCCGTACCGGACCGCCTACAGCCTCCAGGACCTCGGCCTGGCCTGAGCGCCGGAGACCCGGGCGCCGGGACCTGAGAGCCGAGGGCCTGCGAGCCGGAGACCTGCGAACCCGGGACCTGAGAGCCGGGGACCTGCCGAGCCGGACCTGAAAGCCCGGGACCTGCGAGCCTGAGAGGTCAGTCGCGGGAGACGGTGAACTCCTGACGCTCCCCGGCCTTGCCCGGGGGGCGGACGGCGCCGTTCACCTCGACGCGGACGGAGGCGGAGTCGGTCAGCACCACGTCGACCTTGGCGTCGAAGGACTGGGCCTGCTCGTCGGCGGCCATCTCCCGGTCGATCAGCACGTCGCCCCCGGCGACCCTGAGGAAGACCTTGGGGCAGTGCTCCCGCAGGCACTGGACGCGGACCGTGGGGGTCTGCCCGGCGGTGGTGGAGGGCGGGGTGGAGGGCGAGGCCGCCGGAGTGGGCCGCGCGGCCGGCTCGGTGCCGGAGCCGAGCGTGCCGACCAGGGACAGGACGCCGACCACGATCAGGGCGACCAGCGCCAGCACCGCCAGGCCCATGAGGACGAGGCGGGCGATGCCCATCGGATCAGACCTGTGGCGTCCCACACAGTGGAGGGTAGCGGCTGAGGCGGAGGTCCCACGACCGACCTCCGCGGACCGTTATCGCTGACCGTCGCCCCTCGACGGGCCGGTCGGCGTGCTGCGGTGGTGCTTGCCCTGCGGCAGCGGGACGGCGGGGACGCCGCCGTCCTTGCGGTTCTTCATGAACTCCCTGACGATCGGGATGATCGAGAGCAGGATGATCACCAGAGCGCCCGGCAGGATGTATTTGTCGATGTCGGGCACCGCCGAGCCGACCAGGCGGCCGAAGACCAGCAGGCCGTCGGTCCAGATGATGCCGCCGACGCAGTTCCACAGGAAGAACCGCTTGCGGTCCATACCGAGCATGCCCGCGACCGGGTTGAGGAACGTGCGGACGATCGGGATGAACCGGGCGAGGACCACGGCCTTGGACGGGCCGAACTTCTCGAAGTAGTGCTCGGCCTTGTCGACGTATTCCTGCTTGAAGAGCTTGGAGTCGGGCCGGTCGAACATCCTGCGGCCGTAGGTGGCACCGAGGTGGTGGCCCAGCTGGGCTCCGGCGATGGCGCAGACCGGGGCCAGGACCAGCAGCAGCGGGAACGACAGCGGCTTGAGGCCCTCGATGGCCGCGGCCGCCTCGGGCGTGCTGAAGACGCCCGCCGCGACGAGCAGGGAGTCGCCCGGCAGGAAGAAGCCGAGCAGCAGCCCGGTCTCGGCGAAGATGATGCCGAGGACGCCGATGGTGGCGAACGGGCCGAGCAGGCCGAGCCACCACTTGGGGTCGAGGATGTTGTGCAGGAGGTCCATCGGCGTGAAGCCTACCGGCGGAAAGGGCCCAGATCGAGATACGGCACAGGTAGAAGTGGTGACGGAGCTATCCGGCCGGGAAGGAACCCGGAATACTGGCCAACGGGCTATGTCTCCAAAGTCCCGCCAGCTGTTCACAGCCGTCTCGAGGGAGATGACACCGATGCCTATCGCAACCCCAGAGGTCTACGCAGAGATGCTCGACCGGGCCAAGGCGAACGAGTTCGCCTACCCGGCGATAAATGTGACCTCGTCCCAGACTCTCAACGCCGCTCTGAGAGGTTTCGCCGAGGCGGAGAGCGACGGCATCATCCAGGTGTCGACCGGCGGGGCCGAGTTCCTGTCCGGCACCACCGTCAAGGACATGGTGACCGGCGCGACGGCTCTGGCGGAGTACGCCCGCGTCGTCGCGGCGAAATATCCCGTGACGGTGGCGCTGCACACCGACCACTGCCCGAAGGACAAGCTGGACAGTTTCGTCCGCCCGCTGATCGACATCTCCCTGGAGCGGGTGGCGCGCGGCCAGGACCCGCTGTTCCAGTCGCACATGTGGGACGGCTCCGCCGTACCCCTGGAGGAGAACCTGGAGATCGCCAAGGAGCTCCTGGACAAGTGCGCCCGCGCCAGGATCATCATGGAGGCGGAGATCGGCGTCGTCGGCGGCGAGGAGGACGGCGTCGTCGGCGAGATGAACGAGAAGCTCTACACCACTTCCGAAGACGCCCTCGCGACCGCCGAGGCGCTGGGCCTCGGGGAGCGGGGCCGCTACCTGCTCGCCGCGACCTTCGGCAACGTGCACGGCGTCTACAAGCCGGGCCACGTCAAGCTCCGCCCGAGCGTGCTGAAGGACATCCAGGAGGCCGTCGGCGCCAAGCACGGCAAGGAGAAGCCCTTCGACCTGGTCTTCCACGGCGGCTCCGGCTCGCTGCTGGAGGAGATCCAGGAGGCCATCTCCTACGGCGTGGTCAAGATGAACATCGACACCGACACGCAGTACGCCTTCACCCGCCCGATCGCCGACCACATGTTCAAGAACTACGACGGCGTGCTCAAGGTGGACGGCGACGTCGGCAACAAGAAGGCCTACGACCCCCGCTCGTACGGCAAGGCCGCCGAGACCTCGATGGCGGCCCGCGTCGTCGAGGCGTGCCAGCACCTGAAGTCCGCCGGCACCAAGCTCTCCTAGGCACAGACGCCCCGGACGGGCTCACCTGGGCACGGGCGCCCCGGACCGCCGGGTCCCGGACCGGCCGGGCCCCGGACCGCCGGCTCCGGCACGCGCGGCGCGTCCAGAGCGCTCACAACGTCCGGGCCGCGACGCTCGGAGCCCCGGCGGTAGGTCCGCCGGGGTGACACATCGGTCCCCGGAGCGCGTCTTCGGGGGCCGATCTTGGCCTGACACCGGTGTAACGGGTAGGACTGTCGTTATGGAATCGCACGAGAACCTCATCGCCGGCCCGCCACCCACCCGGCTGCCGGACCTGCCCGAGGCCCGAGAGGCGCTGCAATCCGGCGCCCAAGCATCAGATGTCGCCGCGCGTTTCCCCTCCTACCCGGCCGCGTGGGCCGCGCTCGCGGACGAGTATTTCGCCGGCGGGCACGCCGTGACGTCCTACGCGTTCGCCCGCACCGGCTACCACCGCGGCCTCGACCAGCTGCGCCGGGCGGGCTGGAAGGGCCACGGCCCGATCCCCTGGGATCACGAGCCCAACCGCGGTTTCCTGCGTTGTCTGCACGCCCTGGCCCGCGCCGCCCAGGCCATCGGCGAGCGGGACGAGGCCGAACGCTGCCTCCAGTTCCTGAAGGACTCCAGCGCCGACGCGGCCGAGGAACTGCTCGGACGCTGAGCCCCGGATCTCCCGCCCAGGGGTGGGAGATCCCCCAAATGTGACACGGTCGGGTATTCTCTCCACGCAAGAGCCCCTGTCGCGATTGCGTCAGGGGTTTTCGTTTTTGTGGTAGGAGATTAGCGATGCCGGCTGTCGTTCTCGTGGGCGCCCAGTGGGGCGATGAGGGCAAGGGTAAGGCGACCGACCTGCTCGGCGACAAGGTCGACTACGTCGTCAGATACCAGGGCGGAAACAACGCGGGTCACACGGTCGTCATCGGCGACCAGAAGTACGCGCTGCACCTGCTGCCCACGGGAGTGCTCTCCCCGAACGTCATCCCGGTGATCGGCAACGGCGTCGTCATCGACCCGGGCGTGCTGCTGAGCGAGATCGACGGGCTCCAGGCCCGCGGGGTCTCCTCCGAGCGGCTGCTGATCTCGGCCAACGCGCACCTGATCATGCCCCACCACAAGGCCCTCGACAAGGTCACCGAGCGCTACCTCGGCAAGGCCAGGATCGGCACCACCGGCCGGGGCATCGGCCCCGCCTACGGCGACAAGATCTACCGGATGGGCGTGCGGGTCCAGGACCTGCTCGACCCGGGCATCCTGCAGAAGAAGATCGAGGTCGCCCTCGGCGAGAAGAACCAGATCCTCACCAAGATCTACAACCGCCGGGCGATCGACGCCGGCATGGTGCTGGAGGAATACCTCGGCTACGCCGAGCGCCTCAAGCCGCACATCGCCGACACCACGCTGATCCTGAACAAGGCCCTCGACGAGGACAAGGTCGTGCTGCTGGAGGGCGGCCAGGGCAACCTGCTCGACATCGACCACGGCACCTACCCGTTCGTCACCTCCTCCTCCCCGACGAGCGGCGGCGCCTGCTCCGGCTCCGGCATCCCGCCGACCCGGCTCACCCGGGTGATCGGCATCCTCAAGGCCTACACCACCCGTGTCGGCTCCGGCCCGTTCCCGACCGAGCTCGACGACGAGATGGGCGAGTGGCTGCGCACCACCGGCGGCGAGTACGGCGTGACCACCGGCCGCAACCGCCGCTGCGGCTGGTTCGACGCGGTGATCGCCCGCTACGCCAGCCGGATCAACGGCGTCACCGACTTCTTCCTCACCAAGCTCGACGTGCTGTCCGGTCTGGAGAGGATCCCGGTCTGCGTCGCCTACGAGGTCGACGGCGTCCGCTACGACGAGATCCCGATGACCCAGACCGACTTCCACCACGCCAAGCCGGTGTACGAGGAGTTCCCCGGCTGGCAGGAGGACATCACCGGCGCCAAGACCTTCGAGGACCTGCCCGCCAACGCGCAGTCCTACGTCAAGGCCCTGGAGGAGATGAGCGGCGCCCGGATCTCCGCCATCGGCGTCGGCCCCGGCCGCACCCAGACACTCCAGATCCACTCGATGATCTAGTCTGCTCCCGGTAAGGTTCGTGCCCGGCGGCCGCCGGGCGCGAGCCGTACCGAGAGATCGGCGCGCGGGGTCGGTAGGGTCCCTCTGTGCATGCCGAGATTCATGGTCACCGCGGAGCCCGCGGACTGCGCCCGGAGAACACGCTGCCCGGGTTCGCCTATGCCCTGGAGCTGGGCGTCGACGCGCTGGAGCTCGACGTCGCGCTGACGGCCGACCGCCGGCTGGTGCTCACCCACGACCTCACGGTGTCGGCGGTGACCAGCGCCGACACCCGGCCGGCCCGCCACGGTGATCCGCTCTTCCCCTACGTGGGCAGGCCGGTCGGCGAGCTCACGCTGGCCCAGCTGCGCACCCTCGACTGCGGCGTACGGCTGCCGCGCCACCCCGAAGACCGTTTCGTCGGCACCCAGGTGCCGGTGCCGGACACCCGGATGCCGACGCTCGGGGCCGTGCTGGGCCTGGTGGACGCCTACGGCGCCGACGGCGTCCGGATGCACGTGGAGCTGAAGTCCGATCCGACGAGGCCGGAGCTCAGCGCCGACCCCCAGGAGTTCACCGAGCTGGTGGTCGCCGAGCTCGACCGGCACCACCGGCTCGACGGGGCGGCGATCCTCAGCTTCGACTGGCGGATCCTCCGGGCCGCCCGCTCCCTGGCCCCGGCGACCCGGCGCTACGCCCTGATCGAGCGCGCCACCATGGACAGCGCCTGGCTCGACGGCCTGCGGCTTGAGGACTTCGACGGCGACATCCCGGCCGCCGCCGTGGCGGCCGGGGGCACCGCCCTGTCCCCCGACCACGTGCTGATGGAGGAGGAGCTCGCGCGCCGGGCCGAGAAGGCCGAACTGCCCCTGGTCGTGTGGACCGTCAACGAGCCCGGCCGGGCCGCCGAGATGCTCGACCTCGGGGTGGCCGGGATCGTCACCGACTATCCGGACCGGATGCGCGCCCTGTGGGCCGAGCGGGGCATGCGCGTCCCTCCGCCCGCCACCCCGATGCGCCGGGCGAGCGCGTAGCGGCCCCGCCCGGGCCGCCGCCCCTGCGGCACCCGTCCGGCGGTCGCACGGCTCCGCCGGGGCGCGGGAGGGCATGGCCGGGCGGCCCGGCCCTCCCGCGCCCCGGCGGACGCGCCGTGGTCACATCCAGCCGTTGCGGCGGAAACCCCGGTAGAGCAGCGAGCAGGCGACCACCATCACACCGATCACGACCGGGTAGCCGAAGACGGAGTCGAGCTCGGGCATGTGCTCGAAGTTCATCCCGTAGATCCCGGCGATCATCGTGGGGACGGCCATTATCGCGACCCACGAGGAGATCTTCCGCATGTCCTCGTTGGCGAGGGCGTTGGAGCGGGCGAGCGCCGCCTGCAGGATGGAGTTGCACAGCTCGTTGGACGACTCGACCTGCTCGCAGACCCGGGCCAGGTGGTCGACGACGTCGCGGAAGTATTCGCGCATCTCCGAGGGGATCATCCGGCGCTGGGCCAGCGTCGACAGGGGCGACTGGAGCGGGGTGACGGACCGCTTCATCTCGATCATCTCGCGCTTGAGGTTGTAGATCCGGCCGATGTCACGGGCGCTGACGTCGGCGAAGACCATGGCCTCGACGTCTTCCAGCTCGGCCTGCATCAGGTCGGCCACGTTGAGGTATCGGTCCACGACGTGGTCGGCGATCGCGTGCAGCACGCCGGTCGGGCCGCGGTTGAGGAGCTTGGGCTTGTCCTCCAGGCGCTCGCGCACCTCCGACAGCGGGCAGTGCTTGCCGTGCCGTACGGTCACCACGAAGTCGGGCCCGACGAACACCATGATCTCGCCGGTTCCGATGATCTCGCTGGTGGCGGTCAGCACGTCGTGGTCGAGGTAGGCGACGGTCTTGAGGACCACGAACAGCGAGTCGCCGTAGCGCTCGACCTTGGGGCGCTGATGAGCCTTGACGGCGTCCTCGACGGCGAGCGGGTGCAGGGCGAAGACCTCCGCCAGCCACTCGACCTCGGGGGCGTCGGGTTCATGCAGGCCGACCCAGACGAAGGCGTTGCTCTTCTCGTCGGCCGCGTTGTGCGCGCGGACGAGCTCCAGGGCGTCGGGGATGCCCAGGGCGTCGATCTTCTTGCCGTCGACGTAGGCGGCGTATTCGACGAGTGAGTCGCTCGGCGGGACGCAGACGCCGTTCATCCGGTCACGGACCGGGACGGCGGGGGCGTGCGGGGCACGGACGGCCCGTGCGTGCTTGATGCGGGGAAAAAGGAGCGAGGAGCGCATGGCAAACCTTTCCCGCCCAACCCAGCACCGTTCACGCGCGACGCGATGTCACCTCAGTTCGAACGGGAATGCGCGTGGGAGCCGGTCGGGCACTGATCCGGAGTGGTCGAGAGTGCGCACACAGTGCGTGCGCGGGCACGTACTGCTGGGATCGCCAGAGGACATTCCCAACCACCTCCAATCAGTAAGAGACAGGCAAAGCCGCCCAAACTTAGCACAGATCTGGGCACGCCCCTTAAGCGTACTCCCGGCCGCAACAAGCGATCATCCATAACCTGACGAAATTCCCGCGTGATTTACGGTCGCATCCGCCGTCTTCGACGGCCGAGCCCGCGGACGCGGCGTTACGGGAACCGCGCCACGGTCCTACGCCACGACAGCGCGCCTTGAGCGTGCGCCGTGAGCGTGCGCGCCGCCCCGCCGACGCGGCCCGTCGACACGGGACCCGTTGTCCACAGCCTGTGGATGGATGGCCGGCCGGGGGCCGATAGGCTCTCGCAAGTGCGCGTTCTTGTGATTGGATCCGGCGGGCGTGAGCATGCCCTGTGCCGGTCGCTGACGGCAGATCCCCAGGTCACCGAGGTTCACTGTGCCCCCGGCAACGCCGGCATCGCACAGGTCGCGACCCTGCATCCGGTGACCCCGACCGACCCCGCGGCGGTCACCCGGCTGGCCGGGGAGCTGGGGGCCGACCTGGTCGTGATCGGCCCTGAGGCACCGCTGGTCGCCGGCGTCGCCGACGCGGTCAGGCAGGCGGGCGTCCCGTGCTTCGGGCCCTCCAAGGAGGCCGCCCGGATCGAGGGCTCCAAGGCGTTCGCCAAGGACGTCATGGTCGCGGCGGGCGTGCCCACCGCGCGGTCCCGCACGTGCGTCACGCCCGAGGAGGCCGCCGCGGCCCTGGCTGAATTCGGCGCCCCGTACGTGGTCAAGGACGACGGCCTCGCGGCCGGCAAGGGTGTGGTGGTCACCGACGACCTCGACGAGGCGCTCGGGCACGCCGCCTCGTGCGGGCGGGTCGTCATCGAGGAGTTCCTCGACGGCCCCGAGGTGTCGCTGTTCGCCCTCTGCGACGGGACCACGGCCGTGCCGCTCCAGCCCGCCCAGGACCACAAGCGCGCCTACGACGGGGACAAGGGCCCCAACACCGGCGGCATGGGCGCCTACACGCCGCTGCCGTGGGCCCCGGGCGACCTCACCGAGCGGGTGATGGCCGAGACCGTCCTGCCGACCGTCACCGAGCTGGCCAGGCGCGGCACGCCGTACACCGGGGTGCTCTTCGTGGGGCTGGCCCTCACGGCGGAGGGGCCGAAGGTGATCGAGTTCAACGCGCGGTTCGGCGACCCGGAGACCCAGGTCGTGCTGGACCGGTTGGAGACGCCGCTCGCGGGCCTGCTGCTGGCGTGCGCGGACGGGACGCTCGGCGGGTTCGGACCGCTGTCCTACCGCGACGGCGCCGCGGTGACCGTGGTGGTCGCGGCGGAGAACTACCCGGCCGACCCCGTCAAGGGCGACGTCATCGAGGGGCTGTCCGACACCGTCGAGAACGCCTACGTGCTGCACGCCGGCACCGCGTTCGAGGGCGACCGGATCGTCTCCAGCGGCGGGCGGGTGCTCAGCGTGGTCGGCACCGGCCCCGACGTGGCCGCGGCGCGCGCGGCGGCCTACGAGGCGGTCGGCCACATCCGGATGCGCGGTTCGCACCACCGCACGGACATCGCAGGACGTAGCGCTTGATCGGCATGTCGCGATAAGCCGGGGGCAGGCTCTGCCCCGTCCCCGGCCGCTCCGCCCCCACGGAGGAAAGATGTCGCTCGACCAGTCAGCGGTCCCCGAACGGATCGGCGACACCGGCGTGCTGCGCTGGCCGGGCACCTGGCGGGTCTACGTCGCCACCCGCAGCGAGGAGATCCGGGCCGACGCCGAGCGCGCCCTGACCATGCGCGAGGAGGCGGGCCAGCTCGTGTCCGTGGGCGAGGGCATCGGCACGCACCTGGCCCGCGCCGAGACCTACGCCCGCGGCAAGCACGGCCTGCGGCGCTGGCTGACCGGCCAGGCCATCGAGGGCGCCTGGTCCAACGTCAACAGCGCGACCGTGATGCTGTACGGCGTGCTGCCGACGGCGGAGCTGTGCGGCCGGGTGCCCGAGGTGGTGGCGATCGGCCGGGCCTACCTGCCCGGCGACGACCCCCGGCTGGTCCAGCTGCAGGCCAGGCTCGCCGCCGGGGATCTGGCGGAGGACGACAGGCCGCTGATGCAGTCGGTGCTGCGGGCCGCCTACACCGCGCAGGCGATGGAGACCGGCCGGGTCCGCAGCTTCCGCAACCTGCTGCTCGGCGGGGTGGTCATGCTGACCCTGATCGTGCTGGGCGTGGTGGCCATCGGCGCGATCTGGCCGGACGTCATCCCGATGTGCGGCAACCAGGCGGTGATCCAGGCCCAGGGGCTGATGCCCGCGCAGATCTGCCCGACCGGCGCCCTGCGGCCCAGCCACGGCGACGTCCCCCTCGTGGCCCTGATCGGCATGCTGGGCGCGGCGCTGGCCACGGCGGCCTCGCTCTCCACCCGCTCGGAGCTGTCCACGCGCTACTCGCTGGCGGTGGTCCAGAACCTGCTCAAGGCCCCCGCCGGGGTGGCCACCTCCGTGCTGGGCCTGCTGATCCTGAACTCCGGTTTCGTCCCCGGCTTCGCGGGTCTCGGCTCCCAGCCCGCCATCCTGGTCTGGGCCATGGCCTTCGGCTACGGCCAGCAGGTCGTCACCCGTTTCGTCGACCAGCGGGCCGACAACCTCCTGTCGGCCGCCTCGCCGCTCACCCCGGCCGGCAGGGGGACCCGCGCCGCGTGAGCGGCCCGATGTCCGCCGCGCGGGGGGCCGGTCCCGCCCGCACGGCCGTCCGGCCGTGCGGGCGGGACTCGGGACTGCCGGACGGTCGCCCCCGTGGCCAGGCGGGGGTCGCGGATGCGGGACCATTGCGGGGAGGCTCGCGAGCGGCCGAATGATCGGCGGCACAGCGGGTAGTCGCCACCCGAAGTGGCCGGTTCAGGGGCATCCAGCGGCTACTGTTGGCCGATAACCCCCGGCTGCCGCCACTGGCCTCCGCATCAGCCAAATCCCCGCTTCCCCTTTCCCCAAGGAGCATGTCGCATGGTCCGTTACCGCGTGCGCGGTGGCACCCCACTGCGTGGAACCGCCTTCATCCAGGGTGCCAAGAACGCCGTACTGCCCATGATCGGCGCGGCGCTCCTGGCGGCCAAGGGCCGGACGGTGCTGCGCAACGTCCCGATCATCGAGGACGTGCGCCGGGCGGTCGAGCTGGCCGAGGCGATCGGCGCCAAGGTCGAGCTCCACGAGGCCGAGCGCACACTGGTGATCGACGCCTCCACGCTGAGCAGCCCGGTGCTGCCCGCCGAGATCGCCCGCCGCTTCCGCGGTTCGGTGCTGTTCGTCCCCGCCCTGCTGCACCGCCTCGGCGAGGCGATCATCGAGGGCGTGGGCGGCTGCAACCTGGGCAGCCGCAACCTCGACTTCCACTACCTGGGCTACAAGCGCCTGGGCGCGATCGTGGACGAGGGCGACTCCGTCATCCACGTCAAGACGGCCGGCTTCACCGGTGCCACGCTGTATCTGGACACCCCCTCGCACACCGGCACCGAGAACCTGATCATGGCGGC
The DNA here is from genome assembly GCF_053588315.1 of Streptosporangium sp. NPDC003464. Taxonomy (NCBI): domain Bacteria; kingdom Bacillati; phylum Actinomycetota; class Actinomycetes; order Streptosporangiales; family Streptosporangiaceae; genus Streptosporangium; species Streptosporangium sp. NPDC003464. Next base: position 22,055 of record NZ_JBSFPS010000039.1, read on the forward strand.
CGCCCTCGGGCGCGGCACCACCGTGATCGAGAACGCGGCGCTGGAGCCCGAGGTCCTCGACGTGATCGAGATGCTGACCCGGATGGGCGCGCGGATCAGCGGCGGCGGCACCGGGTTCATCACGGTGGAGGGCGTGGAGGAGCTCCAGGCCGTCGAGCACACCGTGATGCCCGACCGCCTCGACGCGGGCGTGTTCGCCATGGCCGCGGCCATCACCGGCGGCGAGGTCAACCTGGTCGGCGCCGACCTGGACCACCTCGGCGTGGTCCGCTACAAGCTGGAGCAGATGGGGGTGGAGTTCGCCGACCACGGCGCGGTGCTCCACGTGCGCCGGGACCGCCCGCTGCGCCCGATCAACGTGATCACCGACACCTATCCCGGCTTCGCCACCGACCTGCAGTCGCCGATCATGACGGTCGCCTGCCTCGCCGACGGCGCCAGCTACATCCACGAGCGCATCTTCGACGGCCGGTTCGCCCTGGCCACCGAGCTGAACAAGATGGGCGCCGACATCGAGGTCAAGGAGAACAGCGCCGTCGTCCGCGGCGCGACCCCGCTGACCGGGACCGAGGTGACCGCGCACGACCTGCGTTCCGGAATCGCCCTGGTTCTCGCCGGTCTCGCCGCCGAAGGGGAGACCCTGATCGAATCCGGTTATCTCATCGACCGCGGCCACTCATATCTGGCCGAGCGTATGCAGGCCCTGGGCGCAGATGTGAGGCGAGAGATTTCTTCCTCATAATCAGCGGGTTTCAGTCACTCAAAAACCGCTCTGACCTGTGTAAACAGTAACAGTTAGGGGTTTAGCCGGGAGGTTCGTCCCGGAATTGACGGCAAATCGGGCGTGACATTACGGCCCCCGCAAGCGATCGTTCCAAAAGAGAGCCGAAAACAAACGGACAGCAGGATGGGACGAACATTGGTCGAGCGGGCCGAAGAAACTCCACGAGTGTCACGCCCGGGTGCCATGACACCGGACCTCACTATCGGTGTGGTGGGCCCCCATGACCTCGTCGAGCGAGTGATGTTGATGGGACACGCGGCGGCGCCCCTGCCCTGCCGCCTGGTAGCCGCTGCCTACCGGGACGAGCAGGAAGCCGCCGACAAAGTCACCCGCCTGGGGGCAGGCGTGGACGCCTGCCTGTTCGCCAGCCCGGTCCCCTATGACCTGGCCAGGCGCTCGGGCGTGCTGACGATGCCGGCGACGTACGTGCAGCTCGGCGGCGCCGCGCTGATCGCGGCCCTGGCCAGGGCCGCGTTGGACGAACGGATCGACCCGCGCAGGGTCAGCGTCGACGTGCTGAGCCGGGCCGACGTCGAGGAGGCCTACACCGACCTGAGCCTGCCGGTCGGTGACGTGCACAGCCGCGACGAGCCGGGGGCGACCGGGACGATCGCCGCCTTCCACGAACGCCTGGCCCGGCAGGGCAGCACCAGCGGGGCGCTGACCTGCCTGCCCGCCGTCGCCGACCGCCTGCAGACGGCCGGGGTCCCGGTGGTCAGGATCCGACCGACGTCCGCGGCGGTCCGTACGGCGCTGCACACGGCCGCCCTGCTCGGTGCCCACCACCGGCTGGAGGAGTCGCAGCTCACCGTCATCCTGGTGGAGGTGCCGACGCTCCGCGAGCCGGTCCGCCGGGCCGCGCCGCGCTACTGGCGCGACGAGCTCCGGCTGTCCCTGCACCGGCTGCTGGTGCAGGAGGCGAACCGGATCAACGCGTCGGTGACCTCGGTCGACGACCACAGCTACATGGTCACCGCGACCCGCGGCTCGGTGGCCACGGCCACCGAGGGGTTCCGGGTGCTGCCGTTCGCGGCACGGGTGCGGGACGAGCTCGGCCTGGCCGTGGAGGTGGGGGTCGGCATGGGCCGCACCGCCCATGACGCCGAGTCCCACGCGCGGGCGGCGCTGGCGCGCACGCAGGCGGGCAAGCAGGCCCAGGGCTTCGCGGTCGACCGCGAGGGCCGGGCGTTGGTCCCCGCGCCCCGGATGCCTCCGCAGGGCGGCGGGCCGCTGAAGCCGAAGGGCGTGGAGGTGCTGGCCCGGCTGGCGGCCAAGCTGGAGGGCGGGGACACGGTGGTGGACGCGGAGAGCGCGGGCAAGATGCTCGGCGTCACACCGCGTACGGCACGGCGGCTGCTGCGCACGTTGGTCGACGAGGGACTCGCGTGGCCGCTTCCGCCGAACCGCACCCCGCAGCCGGGCCGCCCCCGCCAGCTCTACCGCCTGATCGTGGAGAAGCTCGGCAGCCGCTGACCCGCCCGGCCGTCCCGTGGTCCGGGGCCGCGCCCGCCCGTGCGGCGCGGCCCCGGACCACGTGCGGCGTGGGCCCGGACCACGTACGGCGTGGGCCCGGACCACGTACGGCGTGGGCCCGGACCACGTACGCGCGGGCCCGTCTCGACCTGTCTCAAGGGGTGAACCCCGCGAGCCGCGTTCCGGGCACGGGCGATATTGTCATGAGCTATGGGTCATGACACTGCTGACAGCCGCAGATCGCTCCTCATGTGGGGAGCGCTGGCGATCGTCTACGTGGTGTGGGGGTCCACCTACCTCGCGATCAAAATCGTCATCGAGACCATGCCGCCGCTGCTCAGCGGAGCCATGCGCTTCACGACGGCCGCGCTGGTCCTCGGCGCCGTGGTCTTCCTGTTCCGGGGGCGGCCGGCCTTCCGGATGACCTGGAAGGAACTGGGCGGGGCGGCCCTGGTCGGGCTGCTGCTGCTGACCGCCGGCAACGGCATGGTCGCGGTGGCCGAGCAGCACATCTCCAGCGGGCTGGCGGCGCTGCTGGTGGCCTCGGTGCCGCTCTGGCTGGTGATCTTCAGGATCGTCGCCCGGGACCGGCCCGGCCTGCTGACGCTGGCCGGGGTGCTCATCGGTTTCGGCGGCGTGGCGGTGCTGTCGCTGACCGGCGGGAGCAGCGCGTCGGACGGCATCGGGATCGCGGTCATCCTGCTGGCGTCGGTGTCGTGGTCGGTGGGCTCGTTCCTGTCCGCCCGGATCCCGATGCCCGCCAACCCCTTCACCGCGAGCGCGGTCGAGATGGCCGCGGGCGGGGCCGGGCTGATACTGACCAGCACGGTCCTGGGCGAGCACCTCGACCTCGGCGCCGTCTCCGGGCGTTCCTGGGCCGGGCTGGCCTACCTGGTCGTGATGGGCTCCCTGGTCGGCTTCACCGCCTACGTGTGGCTGCTGGGCAGCGCCCCGATCTCCCTGGTCTCCACCTACGCCTACGTCAACCCCGTGGTGGCGGTCGCCCTCGGCGCGCTCGTCCTGGGCGAGCCGGTCACGGGCTCGATGCTCGCCGCGGGCCTGGTGATCGTCCTCGGTGTGGCCCTGGTGGTCTCCACCGAGCGCCGCAAGAAGGCCCCGGCCGAGGAGAGGGAACCCGCGACCGTATGACGCGCGGGCCCGCCGGCCCCCGCCTCGGGGCGGGGACGCCGGGCGCGGAGGGCCGCCGTGAACGGTGGGAGGCCGCCGTGGGCGGCCGGAGACGGCTCTGACGGCCGCACCGGGGCGGGAGCGGGCTCGCGCCCCGGCGAGGGCGTCAGGGCCTCTCGGGTCGCGTCAGGGCCTCTCGAAGGCCCCGGCGACGGCCAGGAAGGTGTCGTTGGCCTCGGCGGAGCCGATGGAGACGCGGGCCCCCTCACCGGCGAAGGGACGCACGGCGACGCCCTCGGCCGCGCAGGCCTCGGCGAACTCCGTCGTGCGCTCGCCCAGCCGGAGCCAGACGAAGTTGGCCTCGGAGACCGGCACCGTCCAGCCCTGGGCGATCAGGGCCTCGCGGACCCGGGTGCGCTCCTTGACCACGGTGTCGACCCGTTCCAGCAGCTCGTCCTCGGCCGCCAGGGAGGCGACGGCGGCGGCCTGGGCCAGGTGGTTGACCGCGAAGGGCACGGTCGTCTTCCGCACGGCGGTCGCCACCGCCTCGCCGCCGATCAGGTAGCCGACCCGGAGCCCGGCCAGGCCGTACGCCTTGGAGAACGTCCGCAGCACGGCCACGTTCGGCCGGTCACGGTAGACGGTGAGGCCATCGGTGACGTCGGCGTCCCTGACGTACTCCCGGTAGGCCTCGTCGAGGACGACGAGCACGTTCTCCGGCACCCGGTCGAGGAACGCCTCCAGCTCGGCGGCGTGGACGACCGTGCCGGTGGGGTTGTTCGGGTTGCAGACGAAGATCATGCGCGTCTGCGGGGTGACCGCCTCGGCCATGGCCTCCAGGTGGTGCGTCTCACCCTGGAGGGGGATCCGGACCGAGGTCGCCCCCGCCAGGTCGGCCAGGAGCGGATATGCCTCGAAGGACCGCCAGGCGTAGATCACCTCGGCGCCCGGCTCGCTCACGGTCTCGAAGAGCTGCTGGGCCACCGTCACCGAGCCCGCGCCCAGTGCGACGTGCTCGGGCGGCACGCCGTACCGCTCGGCGAGGGCGTGCGTCAGGCCGGTCGCCGCGGGATCGGGGTAGCGGTGGATCTCGGTCGCGGCCTTCGCGACCGCCTCGACCACGGAGGGCAGCGGCTCGTAGGGGGATTCGTTCGAGGACAGCTTGTAGGACCGACCGTCGGCTGACACCACGGCCTTGCCCGCCTTGTATGGGGGCATTGTGTCCAGGATCGCGCGGAAACGAGGCATGGCCTTACTTTATGAGGAGCGGGCGGATGGGGCATCATCCTGGAAGACTGGAGGTGAGAGGCGTGCCCGACCGGGAGGACGACATGAGCATCGCACCGCTGGCCGAGACCGAGCAGCCCGATACGGAGGCGGCCGAGACCGAGGCGGCCGACGCGGAGGCGGCCGAGACCGAGCCGTCCGAGTGGGAGCCCGTCCCCGACTGGATCATCCCGTCATCGGATGGTTTCACCGCCGATGACCTCGACCGGCTGCGGGAGATTCCCCCGCACACCGAGCTGATCGATGGCACTCTCGTCTTCGTGAGCCCCCAGACCAACTTCCACATGTCGACGCTCTTCCTCCTGGAGAGTGCGCTGCGGCGGGCGGTCCCGCCGGATCTGCGGGTCAAGCGCGAGATGACCGTGACGCTCGGTGAGCGGCAACGGCCCGAGCCAGACGTCCTGGTGGTGCGTGCCGAGGCCGTCAAGGGCCCGAGGCAGACCACCTATCAACCGGCCGACGTCGTCCTGGCCGTCGAGGTGGTCTCCGCCGAGTCCGAGATCCGCGACCGGGAGCGCAAGCCCGCGCTCTACGCGGCGGCGGGCATCCCCCACTTCTGGCGGATCGAGGAGAAGGACGGCCGCCCGACGGTCTACGTCTACGAGCTCGACCCGGCCACCAGGTCCTACGTCGCCACCGGCATCCACCACGACCGGCTGAAGCTCGGCGTCCCCTTCGACGTCGACCTCGACCTGACGGAGATCGACGAGCTCTGAGACCCCGCGCCTACTCCTTGAGCGAGCGGAGCATCGGGGGGTGGAGCAGGAGAGCCGGGCCCCGGCGGTAGAGCTTGGCGGGGCGGCCGCCGTCGCGGGTGGTGGTGCGGCCGGTGGGCACCAGGAATCCCTCGGCCTTGGTGACCTTGCGGTGGAAGTTGCGCGGGTCCAGGGCGCGGCCCCAGACGATCTCGTAGACCCGGCGCAGGTCGGCGACGGTGAACTCCGGGGGGCAGAAAGCGGCGCCCAGCGGGGTGTATTCGAGCTTGCCCCGGGCGCGCTCGATCCCGTCGACCATGATGCGCCGGTGGTCGAAGGCCATCTCCTGGAGCGAGGAGACCGGCTGCCAGCTCATGTGCGCCTCGGTGGAGGCCGGCAGGTCGGGGGCGAGGCCCAGGTAGGCGACGCTCAGCACGCGCTGGCGCGGGTCGCGGTCGGGGTAGCCGTAGGTCTGGAGCTGCTCCAGGTGGACCGGGGCGCCGGGCAGGCCGGCCCGTTCGGCGAGGACCCTGGCCGCCGCCGCGGGCAGGTCCTCGTCGAGCTGGATGAAGCCGCCTGAGAGGGCCCAGCGTCCCTCATAGGGGGGTTTGTCCCGCCGCCAGACGAGCGCGCTCAGCGCCTGGCAGCGCACCGTGAGGACGACCAGATCCACGCTGACGGGAATGCGCGGAACCATGCCAGGCACGTTACACCGGTCAGGCGTTTATCAGGACGTGCAGCGGCGCGGCGGCGGCCCGTCCGTCGGGCGCGGCGACCTCGATCCGCACCCAGGCGCCGGACGGGACCTGGGTCCAGTCGAACGGGACCCAGGCCGTCTTCATCCGGGCCGGCAGGTCGGGCGGCGGCTCCGTCAGGTCCACCCCGGCCACGTCGACGACCTTGGGGGCCTCCTGGCCGTCCCAGGTGATCGTCACCTTGGAGCCCATGGGCAGGTTGTAGCCCCGGATCTCCATGCCGTCCTGGATGTCGCGCTCCTTACGGACGGCGTCCACCGGGATCGGCCGGTCGTGGTCGCGGGCGATGTCCTCGGCCAGGGACGGGGAGCCGCAGGTGAAGAAGTCGCTCCACATGTAGGAGACGACCTTGGAGACGTAGCGGCCGACCTGGGTCACGGCCGTGTCGAGCCGCTCCTTGTCGGTGCGCCCCCGGGTGCCCGCCCGGTCGGCGCAGAACTTCTCGTCGGACGGCTCGAACGCCTCCACGTTGGCCCAGAGCTGCACGTTGTAGCCCTGCTCCACCATCCGGGTCCGCGCCGCGGCCATCTCCCGGTAGTAGTCGCGGGTGGAGCCGTGGTAGGCGATGCCGTTGGTCGTCTCCCCCACGACCGTGCGGAGCCGCTCGTCCACCTGGTCGTCGCGCTGGTCCGGCCAGAACAGGCCGACCTTGCCGGTGCCCCGGCTGTCCTGCGGCGCGATGATGCCGACCCCGGTCCTGGCGAGGGCCTCGAAGCCGGCCGCCACCTGCTTGGGGCTGGCGCTGATCGGCAGCCGCTTGCGCGCGTCCATGTAGGGGCTGACCAGGATCGGCTTGCCCGGCATCTCCTGCTCGACGATCTCGTGCTGGGAGGCGTAGACCCGCAGGGTCGGGTGGTCGAGCTTGGCCACCTCGGGGTCGTCCGACCCCGTGTAGCGCATCTCCCGCATCTGGAGTTCGAAGGGCTGGTAGAAGCCGCCGAGCGAGACGCGGTCCTGGAAGCGGGCGCCGTAGTCCTGCAGGATGCGCCGGGTGAGCGTGATGAGGGTCTTCGTCCCCTGCTGGGCGGCCCGGGTCTTCTGCGCCGGGTCGCGCGGGGCCAGCGGCAGCGCGGGGAAGACCTTCACGCCGAACTGGTCGCCGAGGTCGAGCAGCTCGGTGAGGCTGTCCTTCTCCGCGGCGGCTATCAGGATCACGTGATAGCCGCGGCCCTTGTTCCTGACGTTGGCGCAGCTCGGGTCGTCGGTGCCGTCCTCGGTCGCGATGAGCCGGTAGAAGACGGTCTTGCCGACCTGGATCTTCCGCTCGAACTCGGGACAGCGGAACAGCCCCGGCCCGAACGCCTCGTCGGTCCGGTAGACGAACGTCCAGCTCACCCGGTTGCCCGGGTTGGCCGCCTTGAGGTCCCGCTCCGCGGCCGCCACGCACGGCAGCCCGTCCTCCTCGCACGGCTCGTAGCGGGGGTCGACCTTGTCCTCTTCCTCGTCGTCCTCGCTCTTGTTCTCCAGGATCCGGCCGTCGTCGTCGAGGCGGCGGGCCTGCAGTCCCCAGCCGATCCGGATCACCGTGTCGCCGCCCACCTCGTGGATGGCGCCGAACTGCCGCCGCCAGGTGCAGTGGTCGGCGGTGGGGATGAGCCAGTAGCCGGTCACCGCGTAGGGCGAGGCCATCTCGGTGTCGAACGTTCCACACGGGTCGGTGAAGGCGCTGGCCTCGGGGGTCAGCGCCGCGGAGACGGTGGTGGAGGGCGAGGGGGCGGCCGAGGTCCTGTCGCCCGCCGGGACGTCCCCGTCCCTGGGCAGGACCAGCACGATCGCCGCCACCGCCGCGAGGATCGCCACGCCGAGAAGAGCGGTCAACCAGCGCACGTTCAGGACACTACCGTTCTTGTGATCAGGCGGACATAAGCAGCATCGCCAGACAAGAAATCAGCTTTTAACCCCTGCCCATGCCTCCAGCTGGGACACGAAACGGCGGGCCGAGTTGGGCCAGTGATGGTTCGCACGGGCCGCCGCATACCCTCGGGCGCCCTGAGCATGCCGCTCCCTGACGTCGTCCCGCAGGGTGAGCACGGCCTGGGCCACGGCCTTGGGGTCCTCCCAGGGCACGACCATGCCGCTGCTGTAGCGCTCGACCAGCTCCACCGCGCGCGGCGACGGGGTGGTGATCACCGGGATGCCGTGGGCCATGTACTCCACGATCTTCGTGGGCATGGAGTGGCGGTAGTTGGGCTCGTCGTGCAGCAGCGACAGCCCGGCCAGCGCCCCGTCGAGCCGCTTGAGCGCCTCGTCGTTCGGCATGAAGTCGCGCCACTCCAGCACGCCCTCGGCCACCGCCTCGTTCAGCATGGGACGCGACTGCGGGTCGGCGTAGCCGATCAGCTCGACCGCCACCCGGTAGGGCCGCAGCAGCCGGGCCGCCTCGATGGCGTCGCGCACCCCGCGCGCCTCCGACAGCCAGCCGAGGTAGACGACGCGGTCGTCTCCCGGCGGGGTCACGTCGTCGGGCACCCAGGTCTCGTTCGGGACGACCAGGTGGGCCCGGTGGAAGCGGCCGGCGTAGGCGGTCTCGGCGAGCAGCAGGTGCAGGCGGCGCTCGGCCGTACCTTCGAGCATGCGGGCCAGGAAGCGCACCGGCGGGCGCAGGAACGCGGGCAGCCAGGGCTTCAGCGACAGGGTCGCCGGAGTGTCCTCGTGCACGTCCCAGACCACCGGGGGCCGCTTGCGCACGCCTACGACCGCGAGCAGCAGCTCGGGGTCGTGGATCACCACCAGATCAACCTGATCGCGCATGCGCTTGAACACCTTGCGGGCGGCGCGCACGGCCGAAAGCCGCTTGCGCTCAGCCGCCCGGGGGAGATCGACGCCGTTCACCCACGACCGGACCATTACGCCCCGTGCGGTGTACGGCGCGGCATACGTGACCTCATGACCGGCATCCACGAGCGCGCGGATCTGCCGGTGCAGGATCCGGGCGTCCTCGGGGTGATGCACCACCGTCATGACGAGCACGTGCACTGCGCGCAGCCCTCCGTCGCTAGAGCCGCTCGACGCGTTCACCCTCGGCGAGGACGCCTCGGGTGTCGAGCACGAGTCTGCCGTGGTCCTCGACGATCGACAGGTCGAAGGCGGCGTGCTGCTGCATCAGCAGCGTCACGTCCGCTTCGGCGACCGCCCTGGAGAGGTCTTCCTCACGCGGCACCGGGTTACCGTCCACACGCCATTCCTTGACGTACGGATCGGCGAAGACCAGTTCGGCGCCGAGTTCGAGCAGCGCCCGCGCGACCGGCAGGGCCGGGGTCTCGCGCTCGTCGGCGATGTCGGGCTTGTAGGTGACGCCGAGCAACAGCACCTTGGAGCCGTTGACGGCCTTCTTGTGCCGGTTGAGCAGCCGCTGGACGCGGGCCACCACATAGGACGGCATCCGCTCGTTGATCTCCTGGGCCAGCTCCACGAAACGGAACGGGTAGCCCAGCTTGCGCACCGTGTAGGACAGGTAGGACGGGTCGACGGGGATGCAGTGCCCGCCGACGCCCGGTCCGGGCAGGAACTTCTGGAAGCCGAACGGCTTGGTGGCCGCCGCCTCGATGGACTCCCAGAGGTTGATGCCGAGTTCGTCACAGAAGATCGCCATCTCGTTGACGAGGGCGATGTTGACGTGGCGGTAGGTGTTCTCCAGGAGCTTGGCCATCTCGGCCTCGCGGGTGCCGCTGACCGGCACGACCTGCTCGACGAACTGGGAGTAGAAGCCGACCGCCCGGTCCCGGCAGGCGGCCGTGTAGCCGCCGACGACCTTGGGGGTGTTGCGCAGGCCGTACTTGGGGTTGCCCGGGTCGATGCGCTCGGGCGAGAAGGCGAGGTGGAAGTCGGTGCCCGCGACGAGGCCGGAGGCCTCCAGGATCGGGCGGGCGACCTCGTCGGTGGTGCCGGGCCAGGTCGTGGACTCCAGCACGACGAGCGTGCCCGAGGACAGGTTGCGGGCGACGGTCTGGGTGGCCCCCTCCACCGCCGACAGGTCGGGGCGGTGGTCCTCGTCCAGCGGGGTCGGCACGCAGATGACGATGGTGCGGCTGTCGGCCAGCACGGACTCGTCCAGCGTGGCGCTGAACCCCCCCGCCAGCATGTGTTCGAGGTCGGCGTCGGTCAGGTCGTCGATGTAGGAACGCCCCGCGTTGAGGGCCTCCACCTTGCGGGGGTCGACCTCGAAGCCGACGACCCGCAGGCCCGCGGCCGCGGCCTCCTTGGCCAGTGGCATGCCGACGTATCCCAGACCGATCACGGCCAGGTCATAGGCGCTCACGCGGCCTCCTTCCTCGGCCGCGCCCGCGAGGGCACCGCGCCCGCCGGCCGGCTGGCTGTGCTCACTCACAGGGTGACCCTGGAAAGCCGGAAACAACACTTCATGGTGGCAAAGGCTATCTCAACTCCGCGCAAGCCACGCCTAATGCGATTGAACGCATCACAAACGGCTGGGTTATCTGCCACCGGCACAGGACCATCAACCCGCAAACGACCGGTAAATGTCACGGTAGGTCTCCGCGACACGGCTCCACGTGCGCTTCGCGGCCACCTCGGCCCGCCCGGCCTCGCCCATCTCGGCCCGGCGCGCCGGGTCGTCGCGGAGCCCGGCCAGGGCGTCGGCGAGCGCCTCCGGGTCCCCGGCGGGGACCAGGAGCCCGGCGCCGTCGGAGCCGACGAGCTCCGACAGGGCGGGCAGGTCGCTGAGCACGACCGGCTTGCCCAGAGCCATCGCCTCGACGGGCTTCAACGGCGTGACGAGCCGGCAGACCCGCAGGTCCTCCCGGGGGCAGACGAAGATGTCGATGGCCGACTGGGCCTGCAGCGCCTCGTCCGGACCGACCCGGCCGGGCAGGATCGCGAGGTCGCCCAGCCCCAGCTCCTCGACCTGCTCCAGCAGCTCCGGGCGCGCCGCGCCGTCCCCGACCAGCAGCAGCCTGATCGGGGCGCCCCGGTCGCGCAGGAGGGCGGCGGCGCTGATCATGGTCGCGAAGCCCTCGTAGGCCACGATGCTCGACACCGAGCCCATGACGATCTCGCCGGGCTCGATGCCGTAGGCGGAACGGAACGCGGCGCCGTCGTATTCGGCGGTCAGCAGCGAGTCGTCCACCGCGTTGGGCGCCAGGAAGATCCGCTCTCTGGGCACGCCCCGCTCGACGATCTCGGTGGCCATGGTCTCCGCGAGGGTGACCACGGCGTCGGCCGAGCGCATGATGAACGCCTCGCGGTCGCGCTGGAGCACGTGCCGCTGGCTGCCGACCCGCTTGGGGTCGCGGGAGGCCCAGGTCTCCTCCAGGAAGCCCCGGACCTCGTAGACCATCGGCGTGCCGGTCCGCTCCCGCACCGCCAGCGCCACCGAGCCGTTGCGGTGGTCGGTCGCGGCGTGCAGCACCTGCGGCCGGAGCGTCCTGACCAGCTCGGTCACCTCGCCGGCGCCCCGGATCATGCGGCCGTGGCTCTCGAACGGCACCTCGCCGCTCGGCAGCAGCCGGTGGTAGGGGGTCCCGTCGATCTCCTCGTACGGCGTGACGTCGACGTGGCCCTGCATCATCGGCCAGCCCCAGCTGGTCACGACGTGCGGGTCCAGCCCGGCCGCCCGCTGCGCGGTGACGATCCGGTGCGTGCGCACGGTGTATCCGGCCTGCGTGTACGGCAGGGCGTTGGTGACGCAGTGCAGCACCCGGCCCTCGATCCGCTCGCCCACGATCACCTTGGACTTGGGCGGGATCGGGTTGGGCTGGATGGCCGCCAGCTCGCCGGCGTAGTAGGTGGCCCGGCGCTTGATGAAGGGGTATTTGACGTACGGCTGGAGCACCGCGACGGCCTCGGTCATCCGGCCGGCGTCGAAGTGCTCCTTGGCTCCGTTCCACGGGCCCTTGAGCACGCGCATGCCGAGTCTGCGGACCACGAACCTGGCCTGGCGCGCGGCGGGCCAGGCGAACCGTCCCACGACGGGGCGGAGCCTCGGCGGGAGGGTCTCCGCGGCCGCCTGCGCCACACGCACGGGGTCGGACTTGACCTTGGTCACCACGACTCGGGAGACGATCACAGGGTGCTGGACGAACCCCCTGATGAGCCCCCGCAGACCGGCACGTGCCGACTTCGCGGAGATCTTGGAGGAGTCTGGCCTGCTGGCATCGGATACCACGCCGTGACCGTACCATAGGCAACGTTTGCCACACTCCCGCATGAAAGGCGAGGTCAATGAGGGACAACGCCCCACTGGGGACGACCCCGGACCCCGACAATCCCCTCGTCCTGCACGTGCTCGGCGCGCGGCCCAACTTCGTGAAGGCCGCTCCGGTGGTGCGCGGTCTCGACGCCCTGGGGGTGAGGCAGGGCATCGTCCACACCGGTCAGCACTATGACGCGCTGATGTCGGACGTGTTCTTCGCCGACCTCGGGCTGCCGGAGCCGATCGCCAATCTGGGCGTCGGGTCCGGCTCGCACGCGCGCCAGACGGCGGCCCTGCTGACCGGCCTGGAGGACGTCGTCCTGGCGCACCGGCCCGCGCTGGTCGTCGTCTACGGCGACGTCAACTCGACGCTGGCCGCGATCCTCGTCTGCGCCAAGCTCCACGTCCCGACCGCGCACGTCGAGGCGGGTCTGCGCTCCTTCGACCGGGAGATGCCCGAGGAGGTCAACCGGGTCGTCACCGACGCCCTGTCCGACATCCTGTTCGCCACCTCGCCGGACGCGCTCTCGCACCTGGCCAACGAGGGCGTGGACCCGGCGCGCGTCCACCTCGTCGGCAACCCGATGATCGACAGCCTGTTCTCGGCGCTGGACCGCCTCGACCCGGCCCCGGTCCGCTCCCGCCTCGGGCTCCCGGAGCGGTACGGCGTGGCCACCCTGCACCGCCCCGGCAACGTGGACGACCCCGCCTCCGCCAAGGAGCTGGTCGACGCCGTGCTGGCGGTGAGCGAGCGCCTGCCCATCGCGGTGCCGCTGCACCCGCGCGGCCGGGCCCGCCTGGCCGAGGCCGGGCTGGTGAACGGCGACAACCTCCTCATCGTCGACCCGCTGGGCTACGTGGACTTCCTGTCCCTGGTGCGGGGCGCGGCGCTGGTCGTCACCGACTCCGGCGGCGTGCAGGAGGAGACGACCATGCTCGGCGTCCCCTGCCTGACCGTCCGGCCCAACACCGAGCGGCCGATCACCGTCACCCACGGCACCAACCGCCTGGTCACCCCGGCGCTGCTGCCCGCCGCCGCCGACCGGGCCCTGGCCGACGGCGCGGCGACGCCCTCGGGCGAGCTGCCCCCGCTCTGGGACGGCAAGGCCGGCCCCCGGATCGCCCGCGTGATCGAGGCCTGGCTCAAGGGCGGCAACCTCTCTCCGGCGGCACAGGCCGTACCGCCCAAATCCCTGTAAAACGAATATTTCGTCGCGGCCGAAGCCGTACGCTGGCACGACCCCGGATAAAGGCGATCCCCATGAGTTCCCCCATGAGTGAGCAGACCCCCGAAGAGCCGAAGTACCAGCGTCTCGGACCGATCAACTGGCTGCCCGAGGAGCGCAAGGTCGTCGAGCGCTTCGAGGAGCGCGTCCGGGACCTGGAGCGGCGGCTGGCCATCGCCGAGGCCCGCGCGGACTACGCGCAGTGGAAGCTGGAGTCCACCAAGGTCCAGCGGCCCTACCGGGTGGCCGAGGCCATCACGGGGGCCAAGGGGTCGGGGGTCGTGCGGCTGCCGGGCAAGCTCCGCATGGCGCTGCGGCCCCGCAAGGGGCCCGAGGCGCCCCGGCCGGTGGCCGAGGTGATCGAGGAGCTCGACCGCCAGGGGCCCGTCGTGGACGTGCCGAAGGTGAAGTGGCCGGCCGGGCCGGTCAACCGGCCGGACATGAAGGTCGCGGTCATCCTGGACGACTTCTCCCGGATGGCGTTCAAATACGAGTGGGACCAGATCGAGTTCGGGCTCCGCGACTGGCCGGAGATCTTCGCCGAGCGCCGTCCCGAGCTGCTGTTCGTGGAGTCGGCCTGGCACGGCAACCAGGGCCGCTGGCGCTACCAGATGACCGGCTCCAACGCCCCCAAGCCGGAGCTGCGCGCCCTGATCGACTGGTGCCGCGAAGAGGGGATCCCCACGGTCTTCTGGAACAAGGAGGACCCGCCCAACTTCGACTTCTTCATCGACACGGCCAAGCTGTTCGACTACGTCTTCACCTGCGACGGCGACATGGTGCCCCGCTACCAGGAGGTGCTGGGGCACGACCGGGTCGACGTCCTGCAGTTCGCCGCCCAGCCCCGGGTGCACAACCCGATCCAGGAGCGGCGCGGCCGGCTGCACGACGTGGTCTTCGCGGGCATGTACTTCCGCGACAAGCACCCCGAGCGCCGCGAGCAGATGGAGACCGTCCTCGCCCCGATCCGCGAGCTGGGCCTGCACATCTTCGCCCGCAACGGCACGGTCGACGAGAAGTACGCCTGGCCCGCCGAATACGTCCCGCACATCGTGGGCGAGCTCCCCTACGACCAGATGCTGGCCGCGTACAAGATGTACAAGGTCTTCCTGAACGTGAACTCGGTGCTCGACTCGCCGACCATGTGCGCCCGCCGGGTCTTCGAGCTGTCGGCCTGCTCCACCTCGGTCGTCTCCGGCTGGTCACGGGCCATCCAGGAGACCTTCGGCTCGCTGATCCCGATCGCCCGCGACGAGCTGGAGTCCTACAACCAGGTCCTGCACCTGATCAACAGCCCCGAGCTCCGCGCCCGCCAGGGCCACCTGGCCATGCGCGAGGTCTTCGACAAGCACCTGTTCACCCACCGCGTCGACCAGATCCTCTCCTTCCTCGGCAGGCCCGTCGAGCAGCGGTCGAGGTCCGTCTCGGTGGTGCTGCCCACCAACCGCGCCGCCCAGATCGAGCACGCCATCTCCTCGGTGGCCAAGCAGATCCACCGGCCGCTCCAGCTCGTGATGGTCCTGCACGGCCTGGACATCGACCCGGTCGTGGTCGCCGACAAGGCCCGCATGGCCGGGATCTCCGACGTCGTGGTGCTGCCCGCCGACCCGTCGCTGTCACTGGGCGCCTGCATGAACCTGGGCATCGCCGCGGCCGAGGGCGAGCTGATCGCCAAGATGGACGACGACAACCTCTACGGCGAGCACTACCTGTCCGACCTGGTCCGCGCCTTCGACTACTCCGACGCCGAACTCGTCGGCAAGGGCGCCCACTACGCCTACTTCGAGGGCAGCAACACCACGATGCTCCGCCTGCCCGGCCTGGAGCACCGCTACAGCTGGCTGGTCCAGGGCGGCACCTTCCTCGGCAAGGCCGACATGTTCCGCCACTACGGCTTCGCCGACATCACCCGTGGTGAGGACACCCATCTGGTCCGGAGACTGAAGGAGGACCGCGTCAAGATCTACTCCGCCGACCGGTTCAACTTCGTCTACTGGCGCAGCGGCGACGCCGGGATGCACACCTGGCAGGCCGACGACATCAAGCTCACCCGCAACGCCCAGTTCTCCTTCGTCGGCCACCCCGACGCCCACGTGATGATCTGAGCCGCCCGGCGCGCGGCGAGGCTGGACGAGCCGCTCCACGGCGCGGGCGACGAGGTCGGGCTGCCGGCATTCCGTTGGATGTGGTGTTCGGGCTGACGGCGGGGTAGGAGCCCGCAGGATGGGGCGCCGGCCGGCGGGCCAGTCGGCCGGCGCGAGGATGCCCATGATGACGAGATGGGTCGGCGCCGCCCAGCTTTCCACCGCCGGGCCATGGTTGACGATGTGGGTGGTGACCGCGCCGGTGAGCACGGGTATGAGGGCTGAAGCAGCCGTAGTACCCGTCCCACCGGGCGGCGGCCACCTGCTTGACCACGCCGCCGCCCGCAGCCACCGCGTTGCGGATGGTCCCGTCCACCACCTCCCTGGAGTCCGGGTTCAGGTGGAGCGAGACACCGCGGAAGCCGGATCCCTCCGCGAGGACACCGGCGTCCCGCGTCGACGCCGGACCTACTTCTCCTCGGCGGCTACTCCGCGTAGGGCTGATCCGTTCCCCGGGCGCTGTAGCCGAGGCTCCAGATGTAGCCGTCCGGGTCGGCGAAGGTGCCGCCGTACCCGCCCCATGGCAGAGCGCCGGCGGGCTTGAGGATCGTGGCGCCGGCCTTCTCAGCCTCCGCGATGATCTCGTCGACCCGCGCCTCGCTGCGGACGACGTAGGTGAGGACCAGTCCGCTGAAGCCGTTGCCCTCCGGGCCCGTGCCCACCTGGCCGGCCAGGCCTTCACGGCCGTAGAAGCCGACGGGCGAGGCTCCGTCCGACTCGAAGAACACCGAGATGCCGTAGTCGTTCTTGATCTTCCAGCCGAGACCGTCCGTGTAGAACTGCTTGGCCCGCTCCATGTCCCGGACGCCGAGCAGGATCGAGCTCACGTGCGCTTTCATGGTGTGTCTCCTTCTGTTCGAGGTGTACGCGCCGCCTGAACCGGCAGGCCGAACATCCCGGGCCGGGCCCGGATGTCACATCGGCGTGGGTTCGCCGGTCAATCGGTATGACAGGCCGCGACGGAGGAATGTGACAGATGGTTGAGCACGACTGGCTGAGCGAGCGGTTCGCCGAGCACCAGGGCCGCTTGCACGCGGTGGCCTACCGGATGCTCGGCTCACCTGGCGAGGCCGAGGACGCGGTGCAGGAGGCGTGGCTGCGGGTCAGCCGCGCCGACACCGGCCAGGTGGAGAATTTGGCTGGGTGGCTGACCACGGTCGTTGCCCGGGTCTGCCTGAACATGCTCGAGGCGCGTCGGGCCCGGCGTGAGGAGCCGGCCGGGGCGCTGCCGCCCGAGCCGGCCGCGCCGCACCCGGGCATCCGCCCAGTCGGCCAGGCCGGCCCCGAGGACGAGGCGCTGCTGGCCGATTCGGTCGGTGTCGCGCTGCTGGTGGTGCTGGACACGCTGACTCCCGCCGAACGGCTCGCGTTCGTCCTGCACGACGTTTTCGCCGTGTCGTTCGGCGAGATCGGCGCCATCATGGACCGCTCCCCGGTGGCGGCCCGGCAACTCGCCAGCCGGGCTCGGCGCCGGGTGCAAGGCGCGGCGGACGCGTCCGACGCCGCGCGATCGGCGAAGCGGGAAATCGTCGCCGCATTCCTTGCCGCCTCCCGGAGCGGGGACTTCGCCGCCCTGCTCGAACTGCTCGACCCGGACGCCGTGGCCGTCGAGGTCCGCGGCGCCCACGCGGTGGCGGCTTTCTTCGCCGGCCGGGCTCAGGCCGCCCGGCTCGCTCTGGTCGACGGCGTTCCAGCGGCCGTCTGGTCGCACCGCGGCCGGCCGAAGGCCGTCTTCACGTTCACCGTCAGCGGCGAGAAGATCACCCACATCGCCATCGACACCGACCCGGACCGGCTCCGCGACCTCGACATCGTCTTTCTCAGCGCCGACGACAAGGAGCGGCGATGAGCCGTACCCCCCGACCGGTCCGCAGCGTGACCGGCATGAATCTCAAGCTGTCGTCCTGCACTCTCGCCGTCCACGACGTTGACGAGGCGCTCGGCTTCTACCGTGACGTGCTCGGCTTCGAGGTACGCGACGACGTCGAGGCCGAGGGGACGCGGTGGGTGCGCGTCGGCCCGCCGTCGCAGCCGGACGTGCAGATCCTCCTCGGATCACCCGGCGCGGACCCGGGTGCCTCGCCGGCCGACCGTCAGGCGATCGAGGACCTGATGGCCAAGGGCCTGCTGGGCCGCCTTGTCTTGGTGACCGACAACTGCGACGCCACCTTCGAGCACATCGAGGCCGCGGGCGCTGAAGTGATGCAGGAACCGATCAACCAGCTCGACGGCCTCCGCGACTGCGCCTTCCTTGATCCCTCCGGCAATATGCTGCGATTCGCCCAGCCGTGGCAGGCAGTCCTGGCACTCGCATCGCAGCGGACACACGCCGCGACGGCCCCCCAGGCACCCTGAACGCGGCCACCGAAAGGGCGGCCCTCACCGGGGAGAACGCCGACCTGCGCGCGCGGCTCGGCCTGCCGCCCGCCTGATGCACCTGTCCGGAAGGTGCCCGCCGCCGGCGGCGGCCCATCGGCCGGGAACTGTTCATTTAGCCCATACCGGGGCATGTCATGAAATAAGCACCTTGGCCTGCCCAACGCTGCCCGGTCGACGTCGCCCGGCCCATCCCCGGTAGGGTCGGTCGGCTGCCCCATCCGCACACGTGCGGGAGGCCGTTCGCCACGGCCGCCGCGCTGAAGAGGTGCACCATACTGGGTCGGCGGAACCGGCGGCCCGGGTCCGCCGCGAGGATGGGACACGCAGCAGGGACGGAACGTGTGGTCAGCGTGAGTCCCGTACACGTCCGTCCCGGAACGAGGAGCCCGACCATGAGCCTGAACACGACCGACGACACGAGCAGCTTCGCCGACCTGGCACTGCGGCCCGAGCTGCTGCGCGCGCTGTCCGGTCTCGGCTACGAGGAGCCCACACCGATCCAGCGCGAGGCGATCCCTCCGCTGCTCGAAGGGCACGACCTTCTCGGGCAGGCCGCGACGGGGACGGGGAAGACGGCCGCGTTCGCGCTGCCGGTCCTGCAGCGGATGGCCCGGGACGGGGAGGGCCCCGAGCCGATCGCGCTGGTGCTCGTGCCCACGCGCGAGCTGGCCGTCCAGGTCTCCGAGGCGTTCCACCACTACGGCCGCGAGCTGGGCGCGCGCATCCTGCCGATCTACGGCGGGCAGCCGATCGGTCGGCAGCTGCGGGCGCTCCAGCAGGGCGTCGACGTCGTGGTCGCGACGCCCGGCCGCGCGCTGGACCACATCGGCCGCGGCACGCTCCGCCTGGACGACCTGGAGATGGTCGTCCTGGACGAGGCGGACGAGATGCTCGACATGGGATTCGCCGAGGACATCGAGGCGATCCTGCAGCAGACCCCCGAAGACCGCCAGACGGTGCTCTTCTCGGCGACGATGCCGCCGCGCATCAACGGGATCGCCCGCCGCCACCTGAACGACCCGGTCCGGATCGAGATCGGACGCGAGACGACGGCCCCGGGCGAGGCCCCGCTCGTGCGGCAGACCGCCTACATGGTCCCGCGGGCGCACAAGCCCGCGGCGCTCGGGCGCGTGCTGGACGTGGAGGCGCCCACGGCCGCGATCGTCTTCTGCCGCACGCGCGACGAGGTCGACCAGCTCACCGAGACCCTGAACGGGCGGGGCTACCGCGCCGAGGCGCTGCACGGCGGGATGGGCCAGGAGCAGCGCGACCGCGTGATGGGACGGCTGCGGAGCGGCACGGCGGACCTGCTCGTCGCGACCGACGTGGCCGCGCGCGGGCTCGACATCGAGCAGCTCACCCACGTGGTCAACTACGACGTCCCCTCCGCGCCGGAGTCCTACGTGCACCGGGTCGGCCGGGTCGGCCGGGCCGGACGCGAGGGCGTGGCCATCACCCTGGCCGAGCCGCGCGAGCACCGGATGCTCAAGACCATCGAGCGGGTGACCAAGCGCCGGATCCCGATCGAGAAGGTGCCGACGATCGCCGACATGCGCGCCCGGCGGCTGGAGCTGACCCGCGCCGCGCTGCACGAAAGCCTCCTGGAGGACGACCTGGAGCGCTTCCGCGTCGTGGTCGAGACGCTCGCCGACGAGTTCGACATCGTGGAGGTGGCGCTCGCCGCGGTGAAGCTGGCCCACGAGGCCGGCGGGGGCGCCGACGACGACGAGGAGATCCCGGACGTCACACTCAGGACCGAGCGGGACGGGCGTGGCCGCCGTGAGCCCGCCGGACGCCAGGAACGGCGCGGCCCGGCGCCGACGGGCCGGATGACGCGCCTGTTCGTCGGCGCCGGGCGCAACTCCGGGATCCGGCCGCAGGACCTGGTCGGCGCGATAGCCGGCGAGTCGCGCCTGAGCGGGCGCGAGATCGGGGCGATCGAGATCGCCGACCGCTTCTCCCTCGTGGAGGTCCCGGAGTCCGCGGCCGACGAGGTGATCGCTGTCCTGCGGGGGAGCACCATCAAGGGGAAGAAGGCGACGGTCCGCCGGGAGCGCTACAGCACGCGGTAGGCCGCGGACGGCCCCCCGCGCGCCCGCACGGGACCCTCCCGCAGGAGAAAGCCCCGGCGGGCGGTCGCCTGCCTCAGGGGGCCGGGTCGACGGCCTTGCCGTTGGTCTCGGGGCCGGTGCCGTTGGCGGCGGTGCCGTTGGGGGTGGCGCCGTTCAGGAGGGAGCGGGCCAGGCCGAGGCCGGTGCCGCCGAGGGTGAGGGCCTTGGCGAGCATCTCCTCGATGCCCTGGGCACCGTTCAGGACGACCATGTGGTCGACGTTGCCGAAGGCCTTCGCCCCGGATTCGACGATCTTCGGCCAGTTCTCGGCGAGCTGCTGGGCGATGACCGCCTCCTGGTTCTCCGCCAGGGCCTGTGCGCGGGCCCGGATCGCCTCGGCCTCCGCCAGGCCCTTCGCCCTGGCGGCCTCGGCCTCGGCCAGGCCCTGGGCCTGCGCGGCCTCGGCGGCGGCCAGGCCGCGGGCCTTGGCCGCCTCCGCGTCGCCGAGACCGGTGGCCTTGGTGGCCTCCGCCGCCGCCAGACCGCGCAGCCGTACCGACTCCGCCTCGGCCGCGGCGGCCTGCTTGACCTGGGACGCCTGGGCGGTGGCACGGAGCTCGGTCTCGCGGGCCTCGGCCTCGGCCTGGGCGATGCGGGCGTCGCGCTCGGCCTGCGAGAGCGTGACGGTCTCGTACGCCCTGGCGTCGGCGGGTTTGCGGACCTGGGCCTGGAGCCGCTGCTCGGCCAGCGCGGCCTCCAGCTCGGCGGCGCGGGTCTCCTGGACCACGACCTCCTGGCGGGCCGAGGCCTCCGACAGCGGGCCGGCCTGGCGGGACCTGGCCTGCGCCTCGTCGATCTCGGCCTGGTAGGCGGCCTGCTTGATCTGGGAGTCGCGCCAGGCCGAGGCCTTGTTGGCGGCGGCGATCTGCTCGGCCTCGGTGGCCTCCTGGTCGCGCTGCGCCTCGGCGATGCGGGCGGAGGCGGCGATCCTGGCGGCGTGCGGCTTGCCGAGGTTGGTGATGTAGCCGGTCTCGTCGTCGATCTCCTGGATCTGCAGGGAGTCGACGATCAGACCCAGCTTGATCATCTCGTCGGCGGCCGAGGCGCGGGTCTCGCCGGTCAGCCGTTCGCGGTTGAGGATGAGGTCCTCGACGGTCAGGTTGCCGATGATCGAGCGCAGGTGGCCGGTGAACAGCTCGTGGATGGCGCCGTTCATGGAGTCCTGCTGGTCGAGGAAGCGGCGGGCGGCGTTGGCGATGGAGTGCAGGTCATCGCCGACCTTGTAGATCACCACGCCCTTCACGACCACCGGGATGCCCTGCTGGGTGACGCAGGAGACCTGGAGGTTGGCGGCGCGGCTGTCCAGGCGCAGGCGGCGCGCGGTCTGGAAGCCGGGGAGCACGGAGGTGCCCTTACCAGTGACGATCTTGAATCCGAGGCTGTCGGTCAGCTCGGTCTTACCCCGGGCGCCGAGACCGGAGATGATCAGCGCCTCGTTGGGCTCGGCCACCCGCCAGACGGCCTTGAACAGCATGATGATGACGAGAAGGGCGACAAGGACGGCGCCCCCGATGACGAGATACTCCGTAGGCATCACAGTCTCCGCGGTGGAGGGAGAGGGAGGAAGGAGAGGAAGAGAGAGGGAGGGAGTCAGACGAGCGCGCGGGCGACGTAGACCGTACGCGGCGGGAAGTAGTCGACCACGATGACGATCGAGCCCGTGGGGATCTCCTCGTCGGGGACCGTGGCGTGCGCGTAGAACGCCTCGACACCCCCTCGGACCGCCACCATCACCTCCCCGACCAGGCCGGGACCGATCTTGCCGGTGACCCTGCCCTGCTTACCGACCACGCGAGGCTCCTCGTCCCGTCATTAACCGAAATCCCGAATGCGGACGCTACTCCGATATGCCCTGATTCACCACCCGCCCTCCGAGCGAGATAGGCGTTGTCGGACTATCGGCGCAAATCCCTGCGCTTCATCTCTGCCCCGACAACGAGCGCAATCGTCAATGCGTTCCTGAACCGGCCGGCGATCCGTCCGGCCGGGCGCACCGCCCCGCCGGCCGGGGTCACCGCGCCCCGTCGAGGGGTCCGGCGCGCCCCGCACATCCATCCGGAAAGCGGCATTACCGCACATATCACTGAAACGATTCCGGGCATCGCCCGTTTCCGCTTACCACCCGGCGCCTTTTCCCCGGTGACATCGGGCGTCCAATCGGCGAATATCATTAATGGCGTTCCGGCCGGGCGGGCAAAAACTTGCCGGAAACGGCGTGTGGCGGGCGGGGGATTTCCCCCTGATCGTGATGATCGCCCCATGACCGATCCCCAGGAGATCACTCCGATCAAGGCCCGCGAGCTGGGCATGGACCGGCCCATCTCCCGCCGCGACTTCTTCGACGGGGTGGCCGTGACCGCGGGGGTCGCGGCGCTGGGCGCGCTGGCCGGGTGCGCCGGCGCGGGGCGGCCCGGCGCCATCGGCACGGGGCGGCCGGAGGCCCCGCCCGAGATCGTCTACCCGCCGGACCTCACGGGGCTGCAGGGCAACACCCCCCAGGCGCTGAGCGTGCCGCACGCCCTGCGCGACGGCCGCTTCTGGGACTACGCGGGCGCGCCCGAACCCACCGGCGAGCACTACGACCTGGTCGTGGTCGGCGCGGGGATCAGCGGCGTCAGCGCGGCCCACCGGTGGCTGGAGCACGCCCCGGACGCGCGGATCCTGATCCTGGACAACCACGACGAGCTCGGCGGCCACGCCCGCCGCAACGAGTTCCACCCGCAGGACCGCGGGGGACCGCTGATCGGGTACGGCGGATCGCAGTCGATCGAAGCCCCGTCCGCGTGGACCCCCGAGGGCAAGGACCTGCTCGACAAGATCGGGGTGAAGGTCCGCAGGTTCGAGAAGTACTTCGACCAGAAGCTCTACACCGACCTCAAGATGTACGACAGTGTCTTCTGCGACCGGGAGACCTTCACGAGGGAGAAGCTGGTCGTCTTCACCCCCGGCAAGAAGGCTCCGGAGTGGATCGCCGAGCTGCCGGTCGCCGAACAGGCCAGGAAAGACCTGATCATGCTCTACGGGCACCCGCCGGACTGGTTCCCCGGCCTGTCCGACCGCCAGAAGAAGCGGCGCCTGGCCAGGCTCACCTACGCGGAGTTCCTCAGGGACGTCTGCAAGGTCCACCCGGACGTGCTGCGGTACGTCCGGACCATGCCGAACGACGAGTGGGGCTACGGCTCCGACACCTTCGGCGCGATCGACGCCTGGGGCAGCGCCGGCTATCCCGGGTTCCGGGGGCTGGGGCTCGACAGGTCCGAGCCGTCGGAGTACAACTCGCCGAGCGTGATCAAGCAGTGGAAGGCCGACGACCCGTACATCTACCACTTCCCGGAGGGCAACCAGGCGCTCGTCCGGATGATGGTCGGCCGGATGGTCCCGGGCTTCGCCACGGCCACCGAGATGGCGGACATCAGCACCGCGACGTTCGACTACGACCGGCTGGACCTGCCGCGCAACCAGGTCCGTGTCCGCCTGTCGTGCCCGGTGGTCTCGGCCGCCAACGACGGCGACCCGGCCACGGCCGCCACCGCCACGGTCGGCTACTTCGACGGGGACCGGGTCAGGACCGTCCGGGCGGCCGGTGTGATCATGGCCTGCTGGAACATGGTGATCCCCTACCTGGTCGGCGAGCTACCGGACGAGCAGAAGGACGCGCTGCGCAAGGCGGTCAAGGTGCCGATGCTGTATTCGACGGTCCAGCTCCGCAACTGGGAGTCCTGGAAGAGGCTGGGCGTCCACCACACCCGCTTCACCGGCGCCTACTGGTGCGTGGCCGAGCTCGACTACCCGGTGAGCATCGGGGACTACCGGCGCCCGGACACCCCGGACCAGCCGATCAACGTGCACATGATCTCCACCCCGGCCGTGCCGGGCATGTCACCGGCCGACGGCTCGATCGCCGGGCGCCACAATCTGATCAAGACGCCCTACGACTACCTGGAGTACAGCATCCGCGACCAGCTCACCCGGCTGCTCGGCCCGGGCGGCTTCGACCCGGCCCGCGACATCCAGGCGATCACGGTCAACCGGTGGGGCCACGGCTACGCGCCCGAGTACGCCACCCCGTGGAACCTCGACTTCTACCCGCGGGGCCCGTTCCCCGCGACGCTGGCCCGCCGGCGGGCCGGCCGGATCGCGATCGCCAACTCCGACTCGGTGCCGGCCGCCTACGCCGACGCGGCGATCACCGCCGCCTACCGCGCGGTCAGGGAGCTCCGGACGTGAGCGGGCCGGGTGAGAGCCCGGTTCGGCCGGATGAGAGTCCGGTCCGGCCGGCTGGGTCCCCGCTCGGCCGGGTGAGCGCTCTGTCCGGCCGGTCGGAGTCCCGGCTCGGCCGGCTGGGGTCCCGGTTCAGGCGGGCCTCCGCAGGCGGGTGAAGGCCCAGCTCGTCCCGGGCTCGACCGCCCAGCGGGTCATCCGCCGCACCGGCCCGGTGCACAGCAGCGCGGCGAGCCCGACCCCGCAGGCCGCGACGGCCGCCGCGCCCGGCAACCTCGACCTCGGGGGTGTCGCTCGCCGTCACGGTCCCGGCCGTGGCCAG
>NZ_JBSFPS010000040.1:0-46491 GCF_053588315.1 Streptosporangium sp. NPDC003464
GGCGGCCCGCCTCCGGCGCGCCTTCTTGATGGCGAGGGGACACATCCGGCGCGCGTGGGGGAACTCCCCCGCGCGCGGGGACGGCTCGCACGTGTTCGACCGGGAGCGCGCCGCCGGCCCCCCGGTCGCATGACGACAGTCTTGTTACGTCAATGGATCCCGACTCGGGCGGCGAGGGCGGAATTTCCCGGCCATCACACCGTCCGGCCGGATCGACTTCACCGATATCGCAGCCCTCCGACACGTCCCCGTCTGCGCGGACACAAAAATGAGCAGAGCGGTGTCAGGGAAATGCCAAAATGTCGACGGCGGACCGACACAACGGTTAACGCCGCATTTCCATCCGTCCACCCCGAGGCTGTGACCAGCAATTACGTCACATCGGACAGAGCACCCCGCAGCAGAACGGATAGTGAATTTCCCCATTTCTTTGCTGTCTACCTAAATAGAGGTATCAGCCTCGGACGATCGATGTCAACATCATTCATTTATGTCTGGCGCCATTAAGTCAAAAACGGTCAACTGGCATGTCGAGGCCGGAGTGCCGGAGGAGCCGCCGTCCGTGCCCGGCGGGCGGGCGCGGGGCCCGCGCCGTCAGGTCACGTCTTGCCCGGTCCTTGATGCGCGGGCGGTGGAGACCTCCCTGCACGGCGTGCCATCGTCGAGGAGGAGGGGGGCGATCCATGACTCCGCTGTACTTGCAGGGCTTCCTCGCGCCGGTGCCCGACGAGATCGACGCCTTCGACCTGCCGGTGAGCGGCGCCCTTCCCCCCGCGCTCACCGGCCGCTACTTCCGCAACGGTCCCAACCCGCTGCCCGGCCGCGATCCCGGCCACTGGTTCACCGGGCCCGGGATGGTGCACGGGGTACGGCTGCGTGACGGCCGCGCCGAGTGGTACCGCAACCGCTGGGTGCGGACCCGTGAGCTCACCGAGGGCGCGCCCTTCGTCCGGGACGACCTCTCCGTCGACCTCACCGCGGTGCCCGCCAACACCCACGTCGTCCCGCACGGGGACAGGATCTTCGCGCTGGTCGAGACCGGCCTGCCGTACGAGCTCACCGCCGAGCTGGAGACGGTCGGCCCGTGTGACTTCGGCGGCCTGCTGACCACCGCCATGACCGCCCACCCCAAGCGCGACCCGCTCACCGGCGAGCTGCTCTTCTTCGGCTACGGCTTCACCCCGCCCTACCTCACCTACCACCGCCTGTCGGCGGAGGGGAAGCTCGTGGAGAGCCGGGAGGTCGCGGTGCCGGGCCCGACGATGATGCACGACTTCGCCATCACCGCCGGTCACGTCGTCTGGATGGACCTGCCCGTCGTCTTCGACCTGGGGCTCGCCGGGGGCGGGGGCGTGCCGTACCGGTGGGACGACCGCTACGGAGCCCGCCTCGGGGTCATGCCGCGCGCCGGCGGCGCCGAGGCGACCTGGTACGACATCGAGCCGTGCTACGTCTTCCACACCGCCAACGCCCATGAGGACGGCTCCGGCCGCGTCGTGCTCGACGCCGTCCGCTACACCCCCGCCGAGTTCGCCGCCGTGTGGGACGACCTCGGCCGCAGTGCCCACCCTGCGGCCAGGGCGGCCGTGCGCGGGACGGCCCACCTGCACCGGTATGTGCTGGCCCCCGGCGAGGACGCCCGTGAGGAGCGGCTCGACGACCTCGGGGTGGAGTTCCCCACGCTGAACGACGGCCGGACCGGTGAGCGCAACCGCTACCTCTACGCGGTCTCCTCCGAGGCGATCGTCAAATACGACCTGCGGAGCGGGGCGAGCACCGTCCACAAGACAGGCCCGGACCGGATGGCCGGCGAGGCGGTCTACGTCCCGGCCGGGGACGCCCGGGGAGAGGACGAGGGCTGGCTGATCTCCATGGTCACCGGTGGGCCGGGCGTCGGGTCGGAGCTGGTGGTCCTCGACGCCGCCGACCTCACCCGCGTGGCCTCGGTACGGCTGCCGCGCCGGGTCCCGGCCGGTTTCCACGGCTCCTGGATCCCGGACGGCTGAGCCGGTGGGGCGCCGCGGCGCCCCACCCCGGGGCGGCTCAGCGCCTGGGCGCGTCGGGGAGCCTTTCCAGCAGCGCCTTGAGATCGTCGGCGTGCTCCTCCTCCTGGGCGAGGAGGTCTTCGAAGATCCGCCTGGTGGTCACGTCCCCGTCACCGAGCCACTGGACGATCTCGGTGTAGGAGGCGATGGCGATCCGCTCGGCGACCAGGTCCTCTCTGATCATCTCTATCAGGTCGAGGCTGGCGTCGTACTCCGCGTGCGCGCGGGTGGACAGCGTGTCGGGGTTGAAGTCGGGCTCGCCGCCGAGCTGCACGATGCGCCGGGCGAGCCGGTCGGCGTGCTCCTGCTCCTCGGCCGCGTGCTCCAGGAACTCCGCGGCCACCGGCTCGGCGTAGAGGCCGCTGGCGGTGTAGTAGTGACGCTTGTAACGCAGGACGCAGACCAGCTCGGTGGCCAGCGCCTCGTTGCACACCTGGATCACCCGGGGCAGATCGGCGCCGTAGGCCGAGGTGATCGGCCCCTTGTCGATCTCCTGGCGGGCCCGGGCACGGATTTCCTTGATGTCGGTCAGAAATTCAGCCATGTCCCCTCCCCTACCCCGAATCCCCGATCCATCAAATCTCCGGTCCGTCGGCCCCGAGATCGAGGCAGGGGACGTACGGGGGCGGCGCGGAGTCCATCAGCGGCAGCCGGAGCAGGTCGGCGGCGGCGTTGTGTCCGGCCACCTTCCCCATGGGGATGGCGTGCCGGCGGCACTGCAGGGCGTAGTGGTCCGGGTCGGCCCGGGCGGCGACGTCGCCTGCGGCGAATACGTCCCCGAAGGCTCGCAGCCGCCGATCGACCGTCAGGCGGCCCAGCCGGTCCCGGTCGCCGGGGACGTGCGAGGCGAGCGGACCGGTCTGTACGCCCGCCGTCCACACGACCGCGTCGGCCGCTGAAGAATTTTCCGCCGTCCTGTCACACTCACGCGCCCCACGGGGTCGAGGCAGTGAGGACCTGAAACACACCCGGCCGGTGGATCCCCACCGGCATCCCCTGATGAGGAGCGTTCCTGATGTCCACCGCCTACGTCGTCGTCACTGTTCTGGCCGCCGCATGGGTGGGCTTCTCGGCTCTGTCCATCTTCATGCGGGCCAAGTGGGTCGTGGAGCCCCTGAGCGACTACGGCGTCCCCCGCTCGTGGTGGCCCTGGCTCGGCGCGGCCAAGGCCGCGGGGGCGGCGGGGCTGCTGGCCGGCCTCTCCGTCCCGGTCATCGGCGTCCTGGCCGGGATCGGTCTGGTGCTGTACTTCACCGGAGCCGTCATCACCGTGATCCGGGCACGCTCGTACTCGCACATCCCCTTCCCCCTGCTGTACCTGGTGCCGGTGGTCGCCGCCATGGCACTGGGACACGCCGCCTGAGCACCCCCACCGTCTCGACGGCCGGGCACCCCACCGACGGGAGCCCGGCCATCGGGCTGACCGGCTGAGGTCGCCGGCCTGTTCTCACCGGGACCGAGGCGACCTCGGAGAAGACGGCGATGGAGAGGGTGAGCAGCGGGATGTCAGGCGCTCTGGGGGGCGGATCCGCCAAGGGAAGGGCCGGGGCCGGCAGCGGGACACCGCGGCCGGCCCCGTGGGGTCACTACTGAGCCGGAGCCGGTGCCGTGGCGCGGTATCGGGCCGTGTTCTCCTCGGCCTCAGTGCTCCAGCGCTGGAAGCCGGCCTTCTCCAGCACCCGGACAGAGGACGGGTTCGACAGCTCCACGGTGGCGTGGACCGTGTGGACGCCCGGCGCCGTGAAGGCGAACTCGGTCAGCGCGCGGGTGGCCTCGGGGGCGTAGCCGCGCCCCCGCCGGGAGGCGACGATGCCGTACCCGATCTCGAGGGCGCCCTCGCCAGGCGGCCAGAACAGGCCGATCGAGCCGACGACCAGGCCGCCGGCCCGCTCGATGATCTGACGGTGCCCGTACTCCCCCAGCCATGCGGGGTTGTCGGCGAACAGTCCGACGATGACCTGATCGCCCTCGGCGGGGAAGTCCTCGGCCCAGTGGGCCTGCCGGGCGCCGTCCAGGACGGCGGTGACCTCGCCGGGCGTCCACCGCCGCAGGACGAGGCGGTCGGTGACCAGATCGATGTCGGTCATCGGGAAGAAGGAAGACATGTGGAGCTCCTGATCGTTGGAACGACCCGGACCGCGCTCAAGCTCGGTCGGACCGGAGGAAGGAACGCTGAAAACGGCTGCTGGCAGCCATATTCATCGACCTCCCTCACCACACGATGACCAGGCGTCTCTCACGCCGCCGCGATGCTAACAACCCTTCCGCGCCCCGGGCAAACCACTTTCAGCCGGTCCCGCGGCCGCGGCGCGACCGGCGTGGCGGGGTGGATGCCGGCCCGAAGAGGCCCGGCCGGGGCTGACCGCGCCACTGCCGGTCCTACCGGAAGGCGGCGATGTGGCGCCGGGCCCAGTCGGCGAAGGCGCGGGGCGCGCGGCCGAGGACCTGCTCGACGTCCGGGCTGACGCGCTGCTCGGCGGGGACGGGCTCGCCGATGATGGCCAGGGTCGTCTCGGCCACGGGTCCGGGCATGAACCGCAGCATCTCCGCGCGGGCCTCGTCGCGGGTCTGCTCGACGAACCGGACCGGCTCACCGAGCGCGTCGCCGATCGCCTCGGCTCGTTGCCGCGGCGTGGTGAGGGCGGGCCCGGTCAGCTCGTAGACCCGGCCCGCGTGACCGTCCTCGCGCAGGGCCGCAGCGGCGACCTCGGCGATGTCGGCCGGGTCGATGAACGGCAGGCCGACGTCACCGAACGGCGCGGCGACGGTCCGCCGGGTGCGGACCGACTCGGCCCAGGCGTAGACGTTGGAGTTGAAGCCACCGGGCCGCAGGATCGTCCAGTCCAGTCCTGACTGCCGGACGGCCTCCTCGATCGACCGTCCCGTGCTCCCGTGGGAGGCGGAGTCCGGGCGGGTCACGACTCCCTGGGAGGACAGCAGCACGATCCGTCCGACTCCGCCGGCTTTCGCCTCACCGAGGATGTCACCGACGACGCCGCTCGGGTTCTCGGCGGCCGACGTGAAGTCGCCGGAGATCAGCAGGAAGAGCGCGTCGGCTCCGTCGAGGGCAGGCCGCAGGCTCGCCGGGTCGGCCAGGTCGGCGGCGACGGCCGGCACTCCCTGCGGGACGTCGGCCCCGGTGATCTTCCGCGACACGGCCGTCACCGGCTCGTCCGCCTCGGCCAGCAGCCGCACCAGCGTCCGCCCGACGTTCCCGGTCGCTCCCGTTACCACGATCATGCCGCCTCCTAGTTAGTTAGCTGACTTACTTAGGTGGACGGTAGCACATCCCGACGGGCACGCGTCTACAGTTAGTGGGGTGACTGACTCAACGAAGTCCCGGGAGCGGGGGGCCGACAAGCGACGGCGGCTGACGGCCGCCGCCGCCCGGGTCCTGCACCAGCAGGGCGTGGAGCGCACCACCATCGCCGACATCGCCCACGCCGCCGACGTCCCGGTCGGAAACGTGTACTACTACTTCAAGACCAAGGACGAGCTGGTCCAGGCCGCCCTGGCCGAGCACTCCGGATACCTCGCGGAACTCACCGGCGAGCTCGACAGGCTCCCCGACCCGCTCGAACGCCTCAAAACCCTGGTCGGCACGTGGGTCGGCCAGCGCGACGTCGCGGCCCGCTACGGCTGTCCCACCGGCACCCTGGCCGTCGAGCTCGACAAACGCGCGGAGGGGGACATGGACCTGGAAGCGGGCAGGGTCATCCGGTCGCTGCTGGACTGGGTGGAACGCCAATTCCGCGAGCTGGGACTGCCCGACCCCGACGGCCTCGCGATCGCGCTCGTCGGCGCCTACCAGGGCATGTCACTGCTGGCCAATGCCCTGCGCGACCCGGAGATCATGACCCGCGAGGGGAACCGCCTCACCCGCTGGCTCGACGCCCTGCCCGACGGCGCCGCCGGGCACCCGAACCCCTGAGTC
Source organism: Streptosporangium sp. NPDC003464 (assembly GCF_053588315.1). Classification (NCBI taxonomy): domain Bacteria; kingdom Bacillati; phylum Actinomycetota; class Actinomycetes; order Streptosporangiales; family Streptosporangiaceae; genus Streptosporangium; species Streptosporangium sp. NPDC003464. The sequence continues at coordinate 5,980 of NZ_JBSFPS010000040.1, forward strand.
CCCGGCCTCCATCGACCCCCTTGGCGAACGCCAGCGTCCCTGCCCCTGTGAGCCGCCGCCCTGCCGCATGGAGTTGACGGCCGGGACAGGTCCTGGTCTGCGGCACGACGCCTTGGCCCCGAAGCACCCGTCCGCCGCGCCGTCAGCCGCTCAGGACCAGCTCATCCCCGCCCACCCGCGGCGTGCCGTACCGGCTGACGCAGCACCGTCCTCGGCTCCGGGACGTCGAACGCGGTGAGGTAGATCTCGTGGTGCGGGCCGTTGGCGACCAGGCCGTGCTCGGCCATGTGCTCGTCGAGGAGCTTGAGCGAGCGCGCCTCCTCGCTGTAGGGCCCCTCGTGCAGCACCTCCACGCACTCACCCTCGGTGAAGGTGACCACCTGCACCCGGTCAACCGCCGCGCCGGAAGGACGGACCGCCTCACGCGCCCGCTCCAGCGCCCCCGCCTCCGGCACGGCGGGCAGCGGCAACAGTAGGTGCCAGCGCCACTGCTCACGCGGCACCGTCAGCGGCGGCTGGTCGCTCTCCACCCACCAGCGGCCCTCCATCGGAGGCATCGGCACGCCCATCGCGCCTGCGACGGCATACAGAGCCCCGATGGCGCCGGCATGCTCGGCCCCGCCGGGCTCGCCCATCCCGGTGACGTTCAGGCAGGTGGTAGGCCCGTAATGAACGGTGGTGACAGTCATGACTCCTCCAACAGAAGCATCACGTGAGTGACCAGCTGGTCTGGCGAGGTGACGGCCGGGTCGGACACATACACCTCGCGGATCGGACCCACCGGCTGGTGACCGCGCTCGGCGCACCAGGTCAGCAGGGCATGGGCGGTCAGGTTGATCTGGTCATAGGGACCGACATGGGTGGCGGCCGCCAGCACGCCCCCGGGCAGCAGCGCATCGCCGGGCGTGGCCGTGACCAGGGCCGCGCTGACCTCCACCGGATCGGTCACATCCAGCGGGAACAGACCGATCAACTGCGGCGGCCCGCTCGCCCCGCCCGCTGACCGGCCCACCGGCATCCCGGGCCCGCTCACCGGCCCGTCCGGCTCATCGGCCATCTCGCCCGGCCGGTGAGCGGCCAGCAGCTCGGCGATGGCCTCGCTGGTGGCGCGGGCGATGTCGTCGGGGCCGGCGGCCAGGCGGCGCGTCAGCCGTACCCGTAACGGCTCCTGCCGCACCAGCCGGATCTGCGCCTGGGGCAGGCCGTCGGCCATGACCCTCCGCAAGATCGACAAGGTACGGCGGCGCCGCTCGAGCTCGGCCTGCAGATCCCGCTCCACCTGCCCCAGAGCACTCGCCGTCCCCGACAGCACCTCGGCGATGGCCGCCAACGGCACGTCCAGCGACCGGAGCAGCCCGATCGTCAACGCCTGGCGGGCCTGGCTGGCCTGGTAGTAGCGGTAGCCGGTGTCCTGGTCGACGTAGGCGGGCTCCAGCAGGCCGAGCTCGGCGTAGTTGCGCAGCTGTTTGACGCTCAACCGCGACAGCCGGGCGAAGGCCCCGATCGGCAGCAGGTCCTGTGGGTGTTGCTCGTGCATGGGATCCAGCATGGGCTCTACCCCGAGGGGAGAGTCCAATCGTTACCCGACCGCCCGGCCGGGGCTTTGACGGCGTCCGGCAACCTATGTCCGAAAAGTCCCCGCGTCGGCCCCGGACGGCCCGTGTCAGCCGTATTCCGGCGACGTCCCCTTCGGCGCGTCCTGAGGTTGGGCGCGGCGGGCGTAGGCGCGGGCGGCGCGGGCGCGGTCACCGCAGCGGGTGGAGCACCAGTGGCGGCGGCCGTGGCGCAGCAGGTAGCGGTTGCAGGGGGCGGAGCCGCAGGGGGTGAGCCGCTCAGCGTCGGGGCCGGTGAGGAGGTCGGCCGCGTTGGCGGCGAGACTCGCGAGAGCGTGGTCGAGGATCTCGTTGGTGGGGCACGGGACCGCGCGGTAGGGGCCGTTCTTCTCGTCCCAGTACAGCAGGGCGGCCGTGGGGACCCTGCTCAGCGCGTCGTTGACGGCGGACAGGGCGGCAGGCAGGGCGGGAAGCCCCGCGACCCGGGAGGCGCACAACGACCTGAGGTGTTCGCGCAGCGAGCGCAGCTGCGCCGCGCACATCTCCTGCACCCCGGCGTCGGGCGGAGCGAGGTCGCGTTCCACGAGCCACCGCTGCGCCGCCGCGGGGACGCCGAGGAGGTCGACGAAGTGCCCTCCGGGCAGCGCGATGACGCTGTTGACGAAGTCGAGTGCGAGGTACTGCTCCGCCCCCGGCGCGGGCGGCGGCGCAGACTCGGCGCTCGCGGTGTCCCTCATGCCTCTCATGGTACGGCTTGCATTCATCCGTGATGAACAACTACGGTCACTTCACGGATAGATAAGACTTCATCCGTGAGGGAGTTCCTTCGTGTCTGCTACCGGCACCACCCATGAGCAGTTCCCCGTCCGCGTCTTCGGCGGCCCGACCGCTCTCTTCGACTACGGCGGGTTGAGGTTTCTCACCGACCCGACCTTCGACGCTCCCGGCGACTACTACGCTCCCGGCGACCACCAGAGGTCGGGTCCCCCGATCCTGACCAAGACCGCGCCCTCCTCGGCCGCGCCGGCCGACCTCGGCCGCGTCGACGTGGTCCTGCTCTCCCACGACGAGCACCCCGACAACCTCGACGACTCCGGCCGAGCCCTGCTCGCCGACGTCCCGCTCACCCTCACCACGCCAGGTGGCGGGCACCGCCTGGGAGACGGGGCCAAGGGGCTGGCCGACTGGGAGTCGATCGAACTGGACCGCCCCGGCGGCGGCAGGATCACCGTGACGGGCGTGCCCGCCGTCCACGGGCCCGGCGCACGCGAGGGGGTCGAACCGGTCACCGGTCAGGTCGTCGGATTCGTCCTGACCGGCGAGGGCCTGCCCACGGTCTACGTCAGCGGCGACAACGCCTCGCTCGACCTGGTCAAGGAGATCGCCGCGCGCTTCGGCCCGGTGGACACCGCCATCCTCTTCGCCGGGGCTCCCCGCTTCCCCGTCCTCTTCGACGGCGCGCTGATCGTCCTCGACAGCGCCCAGGCCGCCGAGGCCGCCAGGATCCTCGGCGCCCGCCGGGTGGTCCCCGTCCACTACGACAGCTGGGCCCACTTCACCGAGGGCCGCGACGAACTGGTGGCCGCCTTCACCGCCGCTGGACTGGCTGACCGCCTGGACCTGGGCGACCTGGGCTGACCCGGACAGGCCGGGCGCAGCGCCGCGTCCTGATCGTCCTGGTCACCGCCCAGGTCCTCAGCGGCGCCGGGCTCAAGATCGACAGCTTCCTCGCATGTCGTTCCGCCTGGGATCAGGCACGGTCCGTACGTTGAGGAGTTCGGAGTGATGGTGTTCCGATCGCTGTCGCGTCGAGGCAGGGCGCTCAGGCTGGTCATGGCGGGGCCTTGGGGGCGGGCGCGCTGCTCGCCTCGGCGGGGACCGCGCACGCCGCCGCCAATCCGTACACCCCTGAGGGGGTCTGCGGTCCGGGCTACCATGTGATCGATTCCAGGACCTTGACGCACCTGAACGGCGGCTCCGGCGGCAAGGTGTACCTGCTCTACAACAACTCCAACGGCTACAACTGCGCGGTCACGATCAAAAGTGTGTCCGTTGGGGTGGCCACCAAGACCGGCGTGAAGATGATCATCGGCAACACGCCCTACGAGCAGAACGGCACCTTCAAGTACTACGCGGGTCCCATCAGAGGTGCCGGCGCGGGCAAGTGCGTCTGGACGAACGGCTACACCTTCAAGAGCGGGGGCTGCACCAGTTACGCCGCCAGCATCCCCGAGGGCCACCGCGGCGGCTGACACTGTGGGCCCGCCGGGCGCGGACGGCCAGCAGGGTGAGCCAGCCCAGGCCGACGGTGACCGCGACGCGCTGGAAGAGCCCGCCGAGCTCGACCAGCCCGGCGGCCTGCTCGAACGCGACGGTGGCCAGGATGAACGCGCCCACGAAGGCGACGGCGCTGGCGGCCGAGTAGATCGCCCATGCGCGCTCGCGGCGCGCGGCGGAGCGGAGGGCGAACACCACGCAGGCCGCGGCCAGCGCCGCGAAGCCGGGCAGCGCGATCAGGTCGTGGACGGCGGCGTGAGCGCTGCCGTACTCCACGAGCCTGTCCGGGGTCCCCGGCGGATAGCCGCTCACCGGGTCGGTGGTGAAGATCCCGGCGCCGATCAGCTGGACCGCCCACACGCCGATCAGCGCCGGCCCCCAGACCGAGCCCCGGGCCGGCCCCTCGGCGCCCCGGAGCACCCGCCGCAGGCCGGCGGCGAAGGCGAGCGTCAGCAGGCCCGTGACGACGAAGGCGGCGCTCTGGGTCCATCCGGAGTCTCCGAGCGCGAGCGAGCTGACCGGATGGCGCAGCGGGTCGTAGCCGGCGCGGGTCGCGCCCTCGACGAGGAACGCGGCGACGAACAGCGGGCCGGCGACCGCACCGCAGGCGAGCAGCCGTCTCGTCGTCGCATGGGCGTGATCCGGCCGTGACGGGCCGCCGGCGGGCGGCGGGGCGGCCAGTAGGGTGCCTCTCATGGGTGTCAATCTAAGTTGACACGACGGTCCTGTCAACCAATGTTGACGGGCGGACGGCGTGGCCCATGGATCCTCGGCTCCCACCACCGGAGGAGCCGGGCGTCCGGACGCACAGGCGCGGACAAGTCCCTTCAACCGCGCGCCAAGACAGGCGGCGCTCGATGAGGGCGGAGACAGGACGCCGCCCTCGGCTCGCACTGCGCCTGGGTCGCCGCCGAGGCCATCGCCGGAGGCGGGCCGTACGGGGAGGAGTCCGCCCACTCCGTGGCCGCCGAGATGTGGAAGGTCGCCGGGCCGGGCGGTCTCCCGGAGGGCCAGTTAAAGGTCATTATCGGGCAATTGGTTCACAAAGCCGCTGGCCGGGTAGCCGGCTCCCCGATATGGGAACCGCGACGAAAGTGCCGCAGACACGGAGTATGAGCGGCGAGGAGCTCTCCGCCGACCACGCGTGGGTGACCCTGCGCAAGTACGGCCGATGGCACCTCATCCGTGACTCCTTCGCCAGGTTCAGGTACGGCGACGGGATGACCAACTCGCGTGCGCTGGCCCTGCAGGTGTGCCTGTCCATCATCCCCGGCGCCATCGCGCTGGTCGGGCTGAGCTCGGTGCTCAACCAGGAGCAGCTCGGCCAGGTGCTGGAGCTGACCCTGAGCCGGATCGCGCCCGGCGCCGGGGTGGAGGCGGTCAAGGACGTGCTCGCCGACAGCCACCGGCAGGCGGGCCACGCCGGGGGCGCCCTCGCCCTGTGGCTCGGCCTGGTCACCGCGCTGGTCTCGCTGACCAGCGCCATGGCCCAGGTGGAGCGCGGGGCCAACCGGATCTACGGTGTCGAGCGCGACCGCCCGTTCCACCGCAAGTACGGCAGGGCCCTGCTGATGGCCGTCTCCGCCGGCGCCTTCATGACGGTGGGCTTCGTGGTGATGGTCGGCGGCGGGGCGATCGGGCGAGCGCTCGCCCAGGTCTACGGCTGGGGTGAGGACATGCTGGCGGCGTTCACGCTGGTCCGCTGGCCGGTCGGATTCCTGCTGGCCCTGCTGTCCGCCTCGGTGCTGTTCCGTGCCGCCCCCCGGCGCAGGCAGCCGGGCCACACCTGGCTGGCCTTCGGCGCCCTGGTCGCCCTCGTCCTGTGGACGGCGTTCACCCTCCTGCTGGCCCTCTACATCGAGCGCAGCGGCACCTTCGGCGCCACCTACGGCCCGCTCACCGCCGTCATGGCGCTGCTGCTGTGGTCCTTCCTCAGCTCGACGGCGCTCTTTCTCGGGCTGGCCTTCGCCGCGCAGTTGGAGGCGTGCCGCGGCGGAAACCGGGAGCCGGTCGGGCCGGACCCCGGCCCCACCGCCGAGGAGGAGCGGGAACCGCTGGTGGGCGCCGTCGGCACGGCCGCCGCCGAGGCCGCCCGGGGGCTGGCGCGGTGGTGGCGCCGGCCCCGGATCCGGTAGAGCCGGCCGGTCACGGGCGGCGTCGCGCGGGTCCGCCGTGCTCACGCGGTGCCCGGCGGCGGCATCCTGTGGGGATGAGTTATCGCATATGTGTCGTGTGCCTGGGAAACATCTGCCGGTCCCCGATGGCCGAGGTGGTGCTGAGGAAGACCCTGGCCGACCATGGGCTGGGCGATGTCGTCTCGGTCGACAGCGCGGGCACGGGCGGCTGGCATCAGGGCTCCCCGATGGACGAGCGGGCCGCGGCGATGCTGGCCGACAACGGCTACGACGGCTCCTCGCACAGTGCCAGGCAGTTCCTGGCCGGCTGGTTCGGTCAGGTGAACCTGGTGCTGGCGATGGACGCCGAGAACCTCCGGGCGCTGCGCCGCCTGGCGCCGGCCGGCTCGGACGTGCGGCTGTTCCGCTCCTTCGACCCGGCCGCGCCGCCGGGGGCCGAGGTGCCCGACCCCTACTACGGCGGCCGCAAGGGCTTCGCCGACGTGCTGGAGATGGTCCGGGCCGCGTCCGAGGGGCTGGCCGAGCACCTGTCGCGGACGCTGCCGCGGTGAGGACGCGGGCGGCCTCCCCGTCCGGGCGCCGTGGCCGCCGTCCCGTCCCGGCCCCCGCGCGAGGGCGCGGGATCTCCGCGCGGGCTGATGTCGGTGGCCGCCGCTACTGTCGGCGATCACTACCACCACCTTGAGGAGGGACCGCATGACCGGACCCGACGCGATCATGACCGAGATCGGCCGGGGCATCGAGCTCAACCAGAGCGGCAGGCGGGAAGAGGCCCGCCGGCTGTTCTCCGGCCTCTGGGAGGAGATCGGCGCCACCGGCGATCCGCTGCACCGCTGCGCGCTCGCCCACTCGATGGCCGACGCCCAGGACGACCCGCACGAGGAGCTGGTCTGGGACCTGCGGGCGCTGGAGGCGGCGGACCTGGTCACCGACGAACGGGCCCGGCAGGCGGGCGCCACCGGCCCCGTGGCCGGCTTCTACCCGTCCCTGCACCTCAACCTCGGGGAGGTCTACCGGAAGCTGGGCGACCTCGATCGCGCGCGGGACCACCTCGATCGCGGACGGGCCTCGGTGAGCGCCCTCGGCGACGACGGGTACGGACAGATGATCAAGGGAGGGCTGGACCGGCTGGCGGACCGGTTGCGGGCCGTCTGAGAGCCGGGCCTGGCCGGTCGGCCGCGCCCCTGCGGCGCCGGGCCGGCCGGGCCGGCGCCGCGGGGCGTCCCGCCCGGCCCGCTCACCGGCCGGGGGTCGGCGGGCGAGCAGGGACCAGAGGACCCGGGGGGTCGTCAGGTGAGCGAGGTCGTCGGGTGAGCGGGGTCGTCGGGTGAGCGGGGTCGTCGGGTGAGGAGGGAAGAGCGCCTGCGGGGTCAGCGGGCGAGCAGGGACCAGAGGACCTGCGGGGTCAGCGGGGTGGCGGTGATCCGGTCGGCGATCTCGGGCAGGGCCGCGGCCACCGCGTTGCCGACGGCCGCGGGCGGGCCGATCGTGCCCGCCTCGCCCGCGCCCTTCATGCCGCCGGGAGTGATGGGGGAAGGGGTCTCCAGCAGGACGATCCCGATCTCCGGGATCTCCCGAACCGTCGGCAGGAGATAGTCCGCCGCCGGCTGCCCGTCCGGGGAGTAGACGACCTCCTCCGTCAGCGCCATCCCGATCCCCTGCGCGATCCCGCCCCTCAGCTGGCCTTCGACGATCGCCGGGTTGACGAGCACGCCGGAGTCGCCGACCACCCAGTAGCCCTCGACCTCGACGGCCCCGGTCTCCTCGTCGACCGCCACGGCCGCCGCGTGGGCGCCGTAGGCGTAGGTGTAGGCGCTGGGGTCGTGGGTGACCCGCTCCTCCAGGCCCGGCGACATCCCCGCGGGCAGGTCCCAGCCGCGCCAGGCGGAGGTGGCGATCTCCCGAAGGGTGCGGCGCGCGCCGGGGTCGCCCTTCACCTGTACGGCGCCGTCCGCGATCTCCAGGTCCTCCGGGGCCGCCTCCAGCTGGTGGGCGGCGATGGCCACGATCCTGTCGCGCAGCAGGCCGGCCGCCCGGTTCAGGGCCCCGCCGCCGACCACGAGGGAGCGGCTGGCGATCGAGCCGACGGAGGAGTACGGCGTGGCGGAGGTGTCGCCGAGCACCACGTGGACCCGCTCCAGCGGCACGCCCACCCCGTCGGCGGCGAGCTGGGCGAGGGTGGTCTCGATGCCCTGTCCCATGCCCGCCACCCCGGCGTGCACGACGACCGAGGCGTCGAGGTCCATCCGCACGATCGCGGTCTCGAACCCGCCTGCGGCCTGGCCCGCCGCCTTCATCCCCATGGACGGTCCCAGGCCGGTCGCCTCCACGTGGCAGGAGAACCCCACACCGCGCCTGCGCCCGTCGTGTGACGGCCTGGCGCGCGCGATCTCGCGCAGCGTGCGCAGGGCGCGGGGGTAGTCGCCCGAGTCGTAGGACTGCCAGGTGCGGGTGGAGTAGGGCAGCTCCTCGGGGCCGATCATGTTGCGCAGCCGTATCTCGACGGGGTCGAGCCCCAGGCGCCGGGCCGCCTCGTCGATCAGCCGTTCCCTGGTCCAGGTCACCTCGGGCTGGCCGAACCCCCGGTAGGAGCCGGTCGGCGTGGTGGTGGTGACGGCGGCGCGCAGGCGCGCCCCGGCCCTGTCGAACCGGTAGGGCCCGGGCAGCATGATGGCCGACACGGCGAGCGGGGAGATGCCGACGTTCGACGGGTGGGCGCCCAGATCCCCGAGGATGTCGCAGTGCAGCGCGACGAAGCGGCCGTCCGCCTCCAGCGCCAGCCGGCCCCGGTGCACGGCGTCGCGGGCGGGCAGGGTGGCGACGAGGTGGTCGCTGCGCGACTCGGTCCACGTCACGGGCCGGCCGAGGCGGATCGCGGCCAGGCAGACCAGCGCCTCGTCGGGATAGAGGTGCTCCTTGGCGCCGAACCCTCCGCCGACGTCGCAGCCGATGACGCGCACCCGGTGGTGGGAGAGCCCGAGCGCCTCGGCCGCGTGGTCGCGCACGTGGTGGGGGGCCTGGGTGGCGGCCCAGACCGTCAGCGTCCCCTCGGCGTAGGCCGCCACGATCCCGCGCGGCTCGACCGGGCTGGGCGCCGCCCTGCCGAGCCGGAACGTCATGTCCACCACGTGGGCCGCGCCTGCGATCGCCTCCTCGCAGTCGGTGTCGCCGACCGCGAAGTCGGTGACCAGGTTGGTGCCCCAGTCGGGGTACAGCAGTGTGGCGCCGCCGTCGAGCGCCGCCTCCACCCCGATCACGGCGGGCAGCTCGCCGAACTCGAAGTCGACCAGCCCGGCCGCGTCATGGGCGGCCTCCGCGGTCCGCGCCACGACGACGGCGAGCGGCTGTCCGGCGTAGCGGATCGCCGCCTCCAGCGCCGGGTAGGAGATCTCACGCTGTCCCGGTGCCAGGGACACGCACGGCAGCCGGACCGCGGCCGCGTCCTCGGCGGTGATGACGTCCAGCACCCCGTCGGCCGCCAGGGCGGCCTTGACGGCACGTCGCGTGACCCGGCCGTGCGCTATGGGACTCCGGACGACCACCGCGTACGCCATGCCGGGAAGGCGGACGTCGCCGACGAACTTGCCCTGTCCGGTCAGCAGCCGGGAGTCCTCGCGGCGGGGGGCCCGGGTGCCGACATACGGATGACCATCGCTCATGGCCCTGATTGTGCGTGCCGTCGCGGCCCGCGCCAAGACCGCCGTGCCGTACGGCCTCAAGCCGGCGCCGTGCCGTACGGCCTCAAGTCGGCCGGGCGCCGCTCACACCGGCAGGGGCTCGCTGACGACGACGGGCTCGTGCCGGACCGGGAAGTTGACGGAGTTGGCGATGAAGCACATCTCGTGGGCGCGCTCGTGCAGCGCCGCGGCGCGCTCGGCGTGCTCCGGGGCGGCGACGGTCACCCGGGGCCGCAGCACGACCTCCTCGAAACGGCCGCTGCCGTCGGGAGCCTCCGCCATGGTGCCGCTCGGGTGGTCGGTGTAGGCGGTGACCACGACGCCGGCGTTGGCGCACAGGCCGAGGTACCAGAGCATGTGACACTGCGACAGCGAGACGACCAGGAGCTCCTCGGGATTCCACCGGTCCCGCTCGCCACGGAACGACGGGTCGGACGAGCCCGCGATCGGCGCCTTGCCGGTGGCGCCGATCTCGTGCGCCCGCCCGTAGGCGCGGTAGTCGCTGGTGCCCGTGCCGCCGTTGCCGGTCCACGTCACGTCCACCTCGTAGTGGTGAATCTTCGGCATCGCCTTCTCCTTCCCCGGCGGCCTTCCGCCGGCCATCTTGTCGTCGACCGTCGCACCGGCGCTATGACGCCGGGGACGTGCGGGTGCGGGCGGCGCCGGTGGCGCGCGCGTGGTCGCCGGCGATCCGGCCGGCGAGCTCGCGCCGGCCGTCCCTGATCGCCGCCAGGAGCCGCCGGTGCTCGTCGGCCACCGCCTCCGGACGCTCCGGGGCGGTCAGGGTCGCCCGGGTGGAGACGATGATCTGGTCCCAGAGACGGTCGAGGGTCTCCAGCGCGATCGGGTTGCCGGCGAGCTCGGCCACCGTCCGGTGGAAGTCGCGGTTCAGCCCGATGGCGCGGTCGAGGTCTCCGGCGGCGGTGACCTGTTCGAGCCGGCGCGCGCTGTCCTCCAGCTCCACCAGGGCCGCGGGCGGGATCCGCCCGTCCCGCTGCCGGTCGGCGGCCAGCTCGGCGGTGAGCGTCTCCAGGGCCGCCCGCACCGCGTAGGCGTGGTCCAGGGAGTCCGGCGACAGCCCGGTCACCACCACGCCCCGGCCCGTGCTCCGCACCAGGCCGTCGCTCTCCAGCCGGCGCAGCGCCTCGCGGACGGGTGTGCGGCTCACCTCCAGCGCCGCGCTCGCCGACAGCTCGGTGAGCCGCTCACCCGGCGGGTAGTGCCCCGCCACGATCTGCTCGCGCAGCCGCCGGTAGACGGTGTCGCCGTGCATCGCTCCCCTTCCGCCGTTATGTATGCAATGTATACATTGCGGTCCGGCCCACCTTCAAGCCGGGCCGGGCCGGGGGCGGCGCCGGCCGCCGGAGCGCGGCCCGTCAGCCGCTCTCGGGCAGCCCGTACTTGGCCCGCGCCGCGGCGACCCTGTCGGGGAGGAACTCCGTCGGCCAGGGCCCCTCGGCCGGGGAGTAGCCGCGCAGCACGCGCCGGGAGATGGAGGCCAGGTGCACCTCGGTGGGGCCGTCCATGATGCCCATCAGCGGCGCGCTCTGCCAGAGCCTGGCCAGGGGTGTCTCGTTGGAGACGCCGAGCGCGCCGTGGATGTGCATCGCGCGGTAGACGACGTCGTGGAAGACACGGGCGGCGGCGACCTTGCAGGCCGCGATCTGGGTGCGCGCCTCCCTGGTCGAGGACTGGTCGATCAGCCACGCGGTGTGCAGGACCATCAGCCTGAACTGCTGGATCTGGATGTAGGAGTCGGCGATCGCGGCCTGCACCAGCTGCTTGTCGGCCAGCAGCCCGTCGTGCGTCCGCCTGGACAGCACCCGCTCGCACATCATGTCGAAGGCCTTCTTCACCGCCGCGACCGTGCGCATCGAGTGGTGGATGCGCCCGCCGCCCAGCCGGGCCTGGGAGACGGCGAAGGCGCCGCCCTCCTCACCCAGCAGCGCCTCCGCCGGGACCCGGACGTCGTCGTAGCGGATGTGGGCGTGCGCGCCGTGGCCGGGCCGCTCGCCGATCGTGCCGATGTCGCGCAGGATCTCGACGCCCGGGGTGTCGGCCGGGACGAGGAACATCGACATCCGCCTGTAGGGATGGGCCTCGGGGTCGGTCACCGCCATCACGATCAGGAAGGTCGCCGAGGAGGCGTTGGAGGTGAAGTACTTCTCACCGCTGATGACCCAGCCCCCGGAGGCGTCCCGTACGGCACGGCAGCGGAACAGGCGCGGGTCGGCGCCCGCGTGCGGCTCGGTCATCGAATAGGCCGAGAAGCACTCGCCGTCCAGCAGCGGCTGGAGGTAGCGCTCCTTCTGCTCGGCGGTGCCGTACATCGCGATGATCTCCGCGTTGCCGGTGTCGGGCGCCTGGCAGCCGAAGACGACCGGCGCCCAGCCGGACCGGCCGATGAGCTCGTTCATCAGAGCCAGCTTGAGCTGGCCGTATCCCTGGCCGCCCAGTTCGGGGCCCAGGTGGCAGGCCCACAGACCCCGGTCCTTGACCTGCTGCTTGAGCGGCCCGACGATCTCGCGCAGCCTGTCGTCCATGTCCCGGTAGGCGTGTCCGCCGAAGGCCAGGTCGAGCGGCTCGACCTCGTCACGGATGAAGGCGTCCATCCAGTCGAGCTTCTCCTGGAACTCCGGCTCGGTGGAGAAGTCCCACATGGCGCCTCCTCTGACAGGCCATCCGAATAATGTTCTGTTCGGCGCGAACCTATAATGTGATCGCATTAACGGTCAACGGCGGGAAGCGCGATGACACGGCCGGCTGGGACCCGGGAGCGGTTGATCACCGCGGCGGAGGAGCTGTTCTCCACCCGGGGCATCGGGGCCGTCAGCCTGAACGAGATCGTCCGGGCCTCGGGGGCGCGCAACGCGACCGCGCTGCAGTACCACTTCGGAGACCGGGCCGGGCTGCTCCGCGCCGTACTCGGCAAGCACGGCGGCGACGTGGACGCGCGACGGCACGCCATGCTCGACGACTACGAGAGAGGCTGCGGCCCCGGACAGCCGCGGACGCCCTCGCCCACCGGCACCAGGACACCAGCCGCCGAGCCCACCGGCACCGGGACACCCACCGGCACCGGACCCACGGACCCGCTGACGCGCCCGCCCTCCGGCCCGCCGGCGTATCCCCAGGTGCTCGCGCTGGCCGCCGCCCTCGTCCACCCGCCGGCCGCCAAACTGGCCGACCCCGACGGCGGCCCGGCCTACCTGCGCATCATGGCCGAGCTCATCGGCCACCCGGGAGCCTCACTGGCCACGGCGGAGCAGGACGACCCCGCCGCCAGCATCCACCGCTGGCGGCGGCTGGCCGCGCCGCTGCTCCAGGAGGACGCGGTCCGGCTGCACCGGCGGCTGGTGGCCATCCGGTTCACCATGGTGGAGCTCGGCCGGCGGGCCCGCTCGGGGCCGCACCCCGACGACCGGCTGTTCGTCAGCCACCTCGTCGACCTGGTCGCCGCGCTGCTGCTCGCGCCGCTGTCGGAGGAGACCCTCCGGCTCGCCACCGAGCGCGGCGCCGAGACCGCCGGCTGACCGGCGGCCGGGAGCGGGCCGTCGGGAGTGGGCGCCGGGAACTGGTTGCCGGGAGCGGAGCACCGGGAGCAGCCGGAAGCGGCCAGGAGCGGGTCACCGGGAGCGGCCGCGGCGACCTACCGGGACATTGCGATCCGGTCCCGACGGCACCCCTTCCAGCCCCGGGCCTCCGGTCAGTGGCGGTAACCGCGCGTGACCGGACCCCCTCCTGTCGTGCCTGTCCGTCACCGGAGGGTAATCGGAGCCTCCCAAGGCTTTGGTCGCACCTGGATGCCCCCCGGAGTGCCCGCCGTCTACCGTGGAATTCCGGCTCTCCGCCGCATCGGTGCCGTATGCGGCACTGGTCCGGCATTCCGCCAGCCCGGGCATCGCCCAGGGCGCAACTGATTAGACATGGAGTGATCTGTCATGATCAAAGTCAGGAACGCTCTCGTATCCGGGGTGATGGGGGCCTCCGCGCTCATCGTGCCCGCGACGGTGCCGGCTCAGCCCGCCGGCGCCGACACCGTCTCCACCGTCTCCACGGCCTCCACCCTCGTCTCAGCGGCGAAGCCCTGCTCGAAGCACAAGAATCCGGCCAGGTGCTACGCCCGGCGAGGCAGCGGCGGCGGTGGCGGTGGTGGCGGTGGCGGCATCGACCGCGGCATCAGCGACGACAGCGTAACCCGCGGCGGCAGCGGCGGCGGCATCGACAACTGACACGACGGCGCCAGCGCCGGACAGGCCGCCCGGCACCGGGCCCACCCGCCGCCCGGTGCCGGAAAGTCATGCCTGCGCCCGGCCACGGCCAGGACCGGCGGCCCACCACCCGGTGCCGGACAGCCGCCGGTGACCGGCCTCCGGCCGTGACCGCCCGCGCGGCGCGGCCCGTCACGGTCCGAGGGCCGCGATCCCCCTGACACGGTGACGATCCTCCAGGACAGCGAGCTGCCCGAGAGCCGGCCCTCCGGAACCGCCGGCCGCCTCTCCGCACCGGAGCATGACCGCACGGCCGGTCCCCGGCCGAGCCCCCCATCCCACCATTCGGGCACGGCTCTCCTCATTCGGCAGGCCGTACCCTCACATGGCTGGATAACGTGCCTCATGCCCCCGAACTCGAATCGTCTCTACCAAGCGGTCCTCCGCGACAAGACCGCCCCCATCTCCCTCCGGCTCCGCCGTACCTTCGGAGACTGGCTCGTGACGAAGGGACTCCCCGCGCCGGAGCAGGGCAGGCCCTCTCAGGAGTTCGAGGCGGACGGCGTCAGGGCCCGCATGGACCGCAAAGTCGACTGCGGCCGGTATGTCCTGGAGGAGACCGGCGGGAGAGGGCCGCTGCGCACGCAGGTCACCTACGCGGAGTCGGTGGCCGGGATGACCGGCTGGGTGGTCGTCCGGGTCGAGGGGGACGGCGAGAGCCACGACGGGCACGCCCCGGACTTCGTCCAGGCGTACCTGCGTACCGCGCGGATCACCGACGGAGCGGTGCACCTGACGGACACCGCGGACGCGGTCGACGAGGACGGCGTCCACCGGCTGGTCCACCTGCTCGCCGAGCGCGACCGCCGGGTCCCGGTGATCGTGGTGTCGGCGGACCCACAGGATCCGCAGGGCGTCCGGGCCAGGGCCGAGCACCTGGCCGGTGCGGTCGCCGGGGCCGGCGTGGTCGTGCGTCTCGCCGACCTACGCGCCCAGGACCGCTTCAACGGGACGATGGGCTCCGAGCTCGGCGTGTTCGGCGCGGGCATCCGCACCTACGTGGCGCCCTTCGACCCGGCCGCCGAGTGCTACCCCTACCGGCACCGTCCGATGGGCGGCCCGATGCTCCGCAGACAGGGTGATCAGGCCCTCGAACTGGTGGCGGGCGGCGCCATCGGCGAGACCGCCCGCCGTCCCCTCCCCGACGACCTCCAGCGCGCCTACCAGGTGGTCTCCAGGATCCTGGCGGGCAAGGCGCAGCCCGGTGACATCGCCGCGGCGGTGGCGCCGAGACCGGCGCCGGCCGGCTCGGCCCGGGAGGAGTTGCGCCGCCGGATGATGGCGATGACCGTCCGTCCCGGACCCGTCGCAGCGGCGGCCGTGCCCGTCGAGGAGCCCGCCGTGGCCGCCAGGACCGCCGGGGTCGCCGCGGAGCCGGAGGACGCCGGGACCGCCGTGGCCACCGCGGGCTCGGAGGACGCCGGGGCCGGACGGCCCGCCTCCGAGGTGGCCGAGCTCGCCCAGGCGGTCGCCGCCGTCGTGGTCAAGGAGCTGCGGGGAGAGCTCGACGCGGCGCTCGACCTCACGGTCTCGTCGGCGGGGAACGGGACGGACAACAGGGAGATCCTGCGCCAGATGCGCACCCTCGGCGCGCGTGTCGACGGACTGCGCGATCTCATCGCCGTACGGCCGGGCCGCGACCGCCCTCCGGCCGGACCGGAGGGCGGCAACGGCCGTACGGCGGGCGAGATCGACCGGCTCCGCGCCGAGCACGAGATCCTCCAGCAGGAGTACGCCGAGGCCGTCGCGGGCGCCCGCAAGCTCCAGGAGCGGGTCCACTGGCTGGAGGCCAGGCTGGCCGAGGCCGGCCAGCCCGCCTTCGGCCTGTCCGCCGACAGGCCCGCGTTCGAGCCGACGAGTCTCATGGACGCCCTGAACATGGCCCGGGAGACGCTTGCCCACGTGGAGATCGGCGACACCGACACGGAGGCGGCCAAACTCGACCTCGCCTACCCCACGCTCGCGCGGGTCTGGGCCTCCAAGACCTGGGACGCCCTACGGGCGCTGGACGCGTTCGCGCGGGCCAGGTCGTCGGGCGAGTTCGCCGGCGGGTTCTTCGACTGGTGCAGGAGCGCCGCCCGGCTCACGATCCCGGCGGGAATGGTCGCCATGAGCGAGTCCCGGACCGTGAACACCAACGGCAAATACAGCATGAGGCGGACCTTCGCCGTCCCTCTGGAGGTGCACCCCTCGGGCAAGGTGCTGATGGAGGCACACATCAAGATCCGCAAAGGCGGCTGTCCGGCGCCCCGGATCCACTTCCACGACGACTCGGGCGGCAGCACCGGCAAGATCTGGATCGGCCACGTGGGCGACCATCTCCCCAACCCCCACACCAACTGATCCACGGCCCGGAATCATCCGCGCGGCCCGGGCAGATGACGATTGGGGCATGCAGTCACATATGCGCTGGTAGAGAGGGATTTCTTGGTACACAGCCCGGATACGCGGTCCGGCAAGGGCGACCCGGGGGATCACCGTCACGTAGTCAGCATGGGCCGCCGCGGGTTCACCGGCCTTCCTGGATCACGTGCGGGCTCCGCCGTGCGCCTGCGGACATGGGGCTGGTTCACGGACGGGAGGCGTGACGGCCACGGAGTACGGGACGGAGTACGGGATCCGTCCGGAGGTCGGCAGGCTCCGGAAGGTGATCGTTCACCGTCCGGGGCTGAGCCCGAAGCGGCTGACGCCCTCCGGCGAAGACGATCTGCTCTACGACGACGTGCTGCGGGTCCGCCGGGCGCAGCCTGCCCGGCCTCTGCAGCCCGGTCGCGGCCCTCGCGTCCTGTGGCAGGTCAGGGTGTCGCAGGTGATCCGACAGACGCCCCGAAGATGGGGCAAGGTCCTCTCGGGAGCCGCGGAGTCTGCAATGCTGAGGGCGGAAAAAACGTACCCCCGCACATACGTCGGGACCAGTATCCGAATACGCCCGGCGGAGAGGACAGCCCCCGTGCCCATCGCCTTCCCATACGCCGACGATGCCGAGCGCGAGCACGCCGAGCGGCTCGCCGCGGCGCGCCAGCAGCTCGCCCACGAGGGGATGCTCCACCCGACGTGGGAGGAGCTGACCGAGCAGGAGCGCGCGGACGCCATGGTGGACGCGGTCTGGTACCTACGGGCCGGGCGTCGAGCCGGACTGTACGGCTTCGACTCCGCCCGGCCGGCCATCACGGTGCGCGACACCAACGGGCAGCCGATCCCCCGCGAAGGCTACGAGGCCTTCCTGCGCACCTGGATCGAGAAGAACGGGACCGGGGACCGGCTCGCACTGCTGGACGACACGGAGAGGTTCGTCGTGGCCGCGCTGCTGGACGAGCTGTGCGGCGTCTACCCCAAGGAGCAGCTTGGGCAGCTCGCCCGGGAGGTGGCGGTGAAACTGAACGACCGGCGCGGCGCCTGACCGACCTGCCAGGAGCGCGGAGCCCGGCGTCCTCCGGCCGCAGCCGTACCCGCCTTGACCGCGGGAACTCGCCCGGCTCCGTAGTCGAGCCGGTCCCGGTCCATGGCCGAGCCGGTCCCGGTCCATGGCCGGACATCGCCGGCACGTCTTGTCGCCTATCATTCGTAGTTGCAAACTACTCGCGATAAGAGGGTGGCATGGCGGTCGTTCTGGGGATCGAGACCTCGTGCGATGAGACCGGCGTCGGGATCGTGGCCGACGGGAGGCTCATCGGCGCCGCGCTGGCCTCCTCGATGGACGAGCACGCGCGCTACGGCGGAGTGGTGCCGGAGATCGCCGCCCGGGCGCACCTGGAGTCGCTGGTCCCGTGCGTGGAGGCCGCGTTCCGGCAGGCCGGGATCGGCCCTGCGGAGCTGGACGCGGTCGCCGTCACCTCGGGACCCGGCCTGGCGACCGCGCTGCAGACCGGCCTGGCCGCCGCGAAGGCCTACGCGCTCGCCTGGGACCGGCCGCTGTACGGCGTGCACCACCTGGCCGGGCACGTGGCCGCCGACACCCTGGAGCACGGTCCGCTGCCCCGGCGGTCCGTCGCGCTGATCGTGTCGGGCGGCCACACCTCACTGCTGCTCCTCGGCGACCTGGCACGCGATCCGATCGTCCACCTCGGCGACACCCGCGACGACGCCGCGGGAGAGGCGTTCGACAAGATCGCGCGGATTCTCGGGCTCGCCTACCCCGGCGGTCCCGCCGTCGACAGGGCCGCACGGGACGGAGATCCCCGGGCGATCGACTTCCCCCGCGCGATGCTCGGCGCCGGCTACGACTTCTCCTTCTCCGGGCTCAAGAGCGCCGTCGCCCGGCACGTGGAGCGGGGCGGTCCCGGGTTCTCGGTGCCGGACGTCGCCGCCTCCTTCCAGGAGGCCGTGGTCGACGTCCTGACCCGCAAGGCCGTCGACGCCTGCCTGGCCCACGGCGTGGACACGCTGGTGATCGTCGGCGGGGTCGCCGCGAACCACAGGCTCCGGCGGGTCGCCGCCGAGCGGTGCGGCGCCGCGGGTGTCACGCTGCGGATCCCGCCCCCGCGGCTGTGCACCGACAACGGCGCGATGATCGCCGCCGTGGGGGGCCTCCTGGTCGCCGCGGGCGCCCCGCCCTCCCCCTTCGACCTGGCCGCCGACCCCTCGGCCCCGCTGACCCGGGCCTCCCTCACCCCGGACCGTCTCTGACCCCGTCCGTGCGGCCCCTTTCCGGCGCTGATTCATCGCGGCCACAGGGGAGCTCTTCCGCGATCACGCGACTGCAGGCCCCTCACTCACCAGCCGTTCAAGAAGGCGGCAGTAGGCACCGCCGACTCGATGGCGTCCTCGAAGACCTTCTCGTGACGCACGGGGGACATGATCACTTTCCTTTCGTCGAGATCTGATTACTGTGAGCATCGACATGGTTGCGGAATTCGGTCGAAGCCCTGCGAGACGCCTGGCCGTACAGTGAAGATATGGGCATGTTGACTGTTGATCTGGACGCCAAGGCCGAGAAGGCGCTGAACGAGCTGACCTCCGACGGCCGTTCCGCAACCGAGGCCGTCCGCGAAGCGCTCGTCATCGCTCAGCGTCTCCACCGCATGGAGCTGGCCCGAGTCGCAGCCGAGAGGCTGGCCAACGATCCCGCCGACAGGGCCGAAGCAGAAGCAATCATGAAGGACACGGAGCACCTGCGTGCGTGGTGACGTGTATCGGCTGCGCGCCCCTCGTGACGCGATGGCCCATGAGCAACGAGGCGAGCGTTTCGCCGTGATCCTCCAGTCAGACTTCCTGACCCATCTCTCCACCGTGCTCATCGCCCCGACCTCGGCCAGTGCGCCTCCCGCGCCTTTCCGCCCCGAAGTAGAACTTCTCGGCAAGCAGACACGCATCATGGTCGAGCAGACCATGGCTGTCGCCCCTCACCGCCTGGGCGACTTCGCGGGACGCCTGGATCCAGTCGAGATCGAAGAGATCGATGACGCCCTGCACACCGTCCTCGGCATGCTCCAGTAGCGAAGACACGGAGCCGGTGAGCCCTTGGAGTATCAGCACGGTCCTTTCCGTAGGAGGTCAGGGTTGGCGCGGCCGTACGTTTGCCGCTTGAGCCCCTTGACACGACAGACGTTGCCTTCCACCACACCCGAGCTGCGCGGCAGGGTGAGTCCGTTGAGCACGGCGTGCCGGAACTTCCGCACCGCCTTGTCCGACGGACTCAGCGGCTTGCAGACCTCGGTGTGGGGCTTTCCCCGGTCGAGCGGCCGATGGACGGCGACGGCTCGAAGTGTCGGCGGAGTGGATGAATGTTCACCCTCATGGGCCGATGATCCGTCACCGGCAGGCGGGCGCGCTCGGCGCGAACGGGGAAGCCGGATCTCGCCGATCCCCTCCGGACGGACGCCCGGCTGGACGGATCATCGATCTTGCCCCTCCTGCGCGCCGGAATGTCCAGCCTCGGTTGCGGCCGGCCCGCGGAACGGCACGATGCGGAGACGTGAACGACAACGACCTTCTCAACCTCAACGACCGCAGGTTCGTCATGGTCAGCTCGACGGCGAGCGCGGTGGACCCGGACGGGCCCACCGAGTTCGCCTACCGGGAGTCCGGCGGGATCATCTGGGGCGACTACACCGGCGACACCGTGGTCCACGGGCGCTTCGTCGGCACCAGGGACGGCGACCGCCTGGAGATCACCTACGTCCACCTGCTCAAGAACGGCGAGCGCGCCGGCGGGCAGAGCGGCAGCCGCGTCGAGCCTCTCCCCGACGGCCGGCTGCGCCTGGTCGAGGAGTTCCAGTTCGCCGGGGACGACACGACGCACGTGAGCGTGTGCACCGAGGTCCTGCCGTCCTGACCGCCTGACGGGGAGCGCGCACCCGGGGCCGCCCCGCTCCGGGACGCGCCCCCACCGGACCGCCTTCCGGCGCTGCCGCCGGGGGTCGGGCCCGCGTGTCAGACGTCCTGCTGGAGTTGGGCGCGGCCCTCGGCCGCGCCCACGAAGCGCATCTTGCCCAGGGGCACCTCTCCCCCGGGGGCCGCGGCGGGGTCGGCGGGACGGCGGGGGGAGCGGCCGGGACCGCGGTCGCCCGGCAGGACGTAGGGGCGCTTGAGCACCTCGTCCAGGATGAAGACGGTCTCGGTGGCCTTGACCGCGGGGATGTTGGCCAGCCGCTCGGTCACCATGGCGTGCACGGCGGCGACGTCGGCCATCCGGACCTGGATCATCGCGTCGTGCTGGCCCGTCGTGATCGCGCAGTACTCCACCTCGGGCATCGCCGCGAGCTGGGCGCGGAACTGGCGCCACATCTGCTGCCGGACGGTCACGAAGATCAACGCGGTGATGCCGAGACCTGTGCGGACGTGGTCGATCTCCGCCGTGAACCGCTTGATCGCGCCGTCGGCGCGCAGCGCCTCGAAGCGCGTGTAGGCGTTGGCCCGGGAGATGCCGACCCGCTCGGCGAGAGCAGCCACGGAGATCCTGCCGTTCTCACGCAGCACCTCTAGGATCTTCAGGTGTGTCGCGTCGAGCTCCAGGCCGATGCCGATCCGTCCAGGTTGACCGCCTTCCTGGGCCGCGTTCCTTGATATTTCGGTCATCTCCATACCCCTTACGCCAGATTCGTCTCAGCTTAGCCCCATGAGCTGGACTTTTTGCCGGACAATCCTGGACGATCGGCGACCAAACGTCTTACACGGCCCATTTTCGGAGGACACAGAATGGCGACCCGTTCACGGCGCCCCGGAGCGAAGGCAGCCCTGCTGCCGGTGCTGCTCACCGGCGCCCTCGCCCTTGCCGCCTGCTCCAGCGGCGGCTCGTCCACGACGTCCCAGAGCGGTGGCGGCACCGCCGCCGCCAAGACGCTCGTGATCGACACCTCCTTCGACCTCAAGACGGCCGACCCCGGACGCACCTACGAGCCGACCGGCCTGATCATCGGCAAGGCGGCCTACGAGACCCTCCTCACCTTCGAGGGCTCCGACGTCACCAAGCCGGTGCCCGCCCTCGCCGAGTCGTTCGAACTGTCCGACGACGGCAAGGAGCTGACCCTCAAGCTCCGCCAGGGCGCCACCTTCGCCGACGGCTCGCCGGTCACCGCCGACGACGTCGTCTTCTCGCTGAACCGCGTGCGCGACATGAAGGGCACCCCGTCGTTCCTGCTCGACGGGGTGGAGGTGGCCAAGACCGGCGCGGACACGATCACGCTGACGTCGAAGAGCGCCAACCCCGCGCTGCCGTACATCCTGCCCAACCCCGCGCTGGGCATCCTCAACTCCAAGGTGGCCAAGGAGCACGGCGCCACCACGGACGCCGGCGACAAGGCCGAGCAGTACCTCAACTCCGCCTCGGCGGGCTCGGGTCCCTACACGATCGAGTCGTTCAACGTCAGCACCCAGGTCGTGCTCAAGGCGAACGCCAAGTACTGGGGCCCGGACAAGCCCGTCTACGACAAGGTCGTGCTCCGCAACGTCGAGGCCGCGACCCAGAAGCTCAACATCTCGCGTGGCGACAGCCAGGTCGCGCTGAACCTCTCCGGGGACCAGGTCGCCGGGATCACCGGTGACCTGACGGTCAAGAAGACGGCCTCGGCCAACGTGATCTTCCTGCTCGCCAACCAGAACCCCGCGGTCAGCAAGGTCACCTCCAACCCCAAGTTCGCCGAGGCCGTGCGGAAGGGCGTCGACTACGCGGGTCTGCTGGAGCTGGCCGGCGAGGGCTCGGTGCAGGCTCCCGGGGTGATCCCCTCGATGCTGCTGGGCGCGCTCCCGCCGGAGCAGGCGGCCAAGCGCGACATCGAGGGCGCCAAGGCGGCTCTCAAGGAGAGCGGCGTGGCCGACCCGACGGTCAAGCTGGAGTACCCCAGCGAGCTGACCGTCAACGGCCTGTCCTTCCAGCCGCTCGCCGAGCGGGTCCAGGCCAACCTCAAGGAGGTCGGCATCACCGTGGAGCTGGCGCCCGCGCCGATCACCACGGCCCTGGACAACTACCGCAACGGCAAGGAGGAGCTGGGCCTGTGGTACTGGGGCCCCGACTACCCCGACCCCAGCGACTACCTGTCCTTCCTGCCGGGCAAGCTCGTGGGCCTGCGGGCCGGCTGGAAGGCCGGCGCCGACAAGGAGCTGGAGGCGGCCGGCGAGAAGGCGGCCACCACGATCGGCGACGAGGCCCGGAAGCAGGCCTACGTCGACGTGCAGACCAAGCTCAACGCCTCGGGCCCGTTCGTCCCGCTCATCCAGCCGAGCCAGAACATCGTGACGGCCAAGTCCGTCACCGGCCTGGAGTTCCACCCGGTGTGGACTGTCGATGTCGCCGACCTCAAGTAACGAGGACCTGAAGGAGGGTACGGCCCGGCGCAAGCCGCCGGGCCGTGCCGGCCGCCGGAGCCCGCTGGTCCGCTTCCTGGCCCGCCGGGTGCTCACGGCGCTCCTGCTGGCGGTGGGCATCACGCTCGTCACCTTCGTCCTGACCAACATGGTCCCCGGCGACCCCGTCTCGGCCAACCTCGGCCAGCGGGCCCTGGGCGACCCGGCGATCGTCGCGCAGTGGCGGGCCGAGCACGGCCTGGACAAGCCGCTCCCCCAGCAGTACCTGCTGCACCTTCAGGGAGTCCTCCAGGGCGACCTCGGGACGAGCCAGCAGAGCCACCGCCCGGTCCTCGACGACCTGGCGGAGTCCGTGCCGGCCACGCTCGAACTGGCCGGCGCCGCGATCCTGATCTCCCTCGTGGCGGGTGTGGCCTTCGGCGTGATCGCGGCGCTGCGCCGGGACCGGCTCTCCGACCACGTGCTCCGGGTCATCAGCCTGATCGGCATCTCCGTGCCGACCTTCTGGCTGGCGCTGACGGCGTTCTACGTCTTCTTCTACCGGCTGCAGGTCACTCCGGGCAGCGGCCGGATCGATCCGGGCATGAGCCCGCCCCCGCAGGTCACCGGGCTGTACACGGTCGACTCCGCGCTGGCGGGGCAGTGGGACGTGTTCTCCTCGGCGGTCGGCCACCTCATCACCCCCGCGCTGGTGCTGGCCCTCTACACGATCGGCCTGCTGACCCGGTTCACCCGGTCGGCGGTGCTTGAGGTGCTGGGCCAGGACTACGTGCGCGCCGCGCGGGCCAAGGGCCTGCCGCCCCGGGTGATCCTGTTCCGCTACGTGCTGCGCTCGGCACTGGTGCCGATCATCACGGTCGCGGGCCTGGCCTTCGGCAGCCTGCTGTCGGGCACCGTGCTCGTCGAGGCGATCTTCGCCTGGCCGGGCGTGGGACAGTACGCCTACAAGAGCGCGACCACCCTCGACCTGCCCGCCGTGATGGGCGTCGGCCTGGTGGTGGGCGGGGTCTACCTCGTCATCAACCTGATCGTCGACGTGCTGTACGGCGTCATCGACCCCAGAGTGAGACTCCAGTGAAACTCCCCCAAGCATGGCGGCAGCCGCTGGCGATCGTCGGCGGGGTGATCGCGCTCGCCTGGATCGTGATCGCGCTGGCCGCCCCGCTGCTGGCGCCGCACGATCCGCTCGCCCAGGACCTGCCGCGGCTGGCCCCGCCCGGCCCGGGCCACTGGTTCGGCACCGACCAGCTCGGCCGCGACATCCTGAGCAGGGTGATGTACGGCGCGCGCCTGTCGATCCCGCTGACGCTGCTGCTGGTCGTGCTCTCGGTGCTGGTCGGCGGCCTGCTGGGCGCCTGCGCCGGATATTTCGGCAAGTGGGTCGACGAGACGATCATGCGGCTCGCCGACCTCGTCTTCGCCTTCCCCACCGTGATCCTGGCCATGGTCGTCGCCGCCGCGCTCGGCGCGAGCCTCACCAACGCCGTGCTCGCCGTACTCGTCGTCGCCTGGCCTGCCTACGCCCGCGTGACCCGTGGCCTGGTGCTGGGCGTGCGCGAGCGCGAGTTCGTGCTGAGCGGGCGGCTGCTCGGCTTCTCCGCCTGGCGCTCGCTCCGGGTGGACGTGCTGCCGAACGTCACCGGGCCGATCCTGGTGCTGGCCACCCTCGACATCGGCACCGCGCTGCTGCTGCTGTCCGGCCTGTCCTTCCTCGGGCTCGGCGCCAAGCCCCCGTCCCCCGAGTGGGGCGCGATGGTCGCCTCCGGCGTGGAGGTCTTCGACAGCTGGTGGGTGGCGACCTTCCCCGGTCTGGCCATCCTGACCGTCGTGCTGGCCTTCAACTTCCTGGGCGACACGCTGCGCGACGCCCTCGACCCGCGGACGGCCCGCGCCATCAAGGAGCGTGCGCTGTGACCCTTCTGGCCATCTCCGACCTGAAGGTCTCCATCGGCGGCAGGGAGATCCTGCGCGGCGTCGACCTCGACCTGCGGGCCGGCCGCGTGCACGGCCTGGCCGGCGAGAGCGGCTCGGGCAAGACGATGACGGGCCTGGCCGTGCTGGGGCTGCTCCCGCACGGCGCCCGCACCACCGGCCGGATCGCCCTGGGAGAGCGCGACCTGCTTACGATGGCGCCCAAGGAGCTGAACACGGTGCGCGGCGGTGAGGTCGCCATGGTCTTCCAGGACCCGGCGACCAGCCTGCACCCGATGCTCTCGGTCGGCCGCCAGCTCACCGAGCACATGCGCCACCACCTGGGGCTCGACCGGAAACAGGCGCGGGCCAGAGCCGTCGAGCTGCTGGGCCAGGTGCGCATCCCCGGGCCCGAGGCGGCGATCGACCGCTACCCGCACCAGTTCTCCGGCGGCATGCGCCAGCGCATCGCGATCGCGATCGCCCTGGCCTGCTCGCCGAAGGTGCTCATCGCCGACGAGCCCACGACCGCTCTCGACGTGACCGTCCAGGCCGGCGTGCTGCGACTGCTGCGCGGCCTCTGCGACGACCTGGGCCTGGCCGTACTGCTCGTCACCCACGACCTCGGCGTGATGTCGGCGGTCGCCGACGAGGTGAGCGTGATGAAGGAAGGCCTGGTCGTGGAGACCGGACCGCGCGGCCAGGTGCTGCGCGAGCCGCGCCACCCCTACACCCGCGCCCTGCTGGAGTCGTTGCCCGGGGAGACCTCATGACACTGCTGACCGTGGACGACCTCGTCGTCGAGCATCGCACCCCGGGCCGCCCCCTGGTACGGGCGGTGGCCGGGGCCAGTCTGACCGTCGCGGCGGGCGAGGTCGTCGGGCTCGTCGGCGAGTCCGGATGCGGCAAGTCGACGCTGGCCCGCGCGGTGTGCGGGCTCAACCGGGCCGCCGCCGGGTCGATCACCTTCGAGGGGCGGCCGGTGACCCCGCTCGGCCTGCGCCGCAGGGACCGGGCACTGGCCGGGATCCAGATGGTGTTCCAGGATCCCTACGCCTCGCTGAACCCCCGGCGCCGGGTGGGCGCGCAGATCGCCGACGGGCTGCGTACGGCGGGCGACACCGTGACCGCCCCCGCCGACCTGCTGGAGCGGGTCGGGCTGCCCCGGGAGTTCGCCGCCCGCCACCCGCACGAGTTCTCCGGCGGCCAGCGGCAGCGGATCGCGATCGCCAGGGCGCTCGCCGCCCGGCCGAATCTGCTGATCGGCGACGAGCCGATCTCCGCGCTCGACGCCTCGGCACAGGCCCAGGTGGCCACGCTGATGCGGGACCTCGCGGTCTCCTCGGGCGCCGGCCTGCTGTTCATCAGCCACGACCTGTCGGTGGTACGGCTGATCGCCGACCGGATCGCGGTGATGTACCTCGGGAAGATCGTGGAGATGGGGCGGACCGCCGAGGTGTGGGCCGAGCCCCGTCACCCGTACACCAAGGCGCTGCTGGGCGCGATCCCCGCGCCCGACGGCGCCGGGGTGCTCCCGGCGGAGCTGTCCGGGGACGTGCCGGATCCGGCCGACCCGCCCCGCGGCTGCCGGTTCCACCCGCGCTGCCCGGTGGCGATGGACGTCTGCCGGGAGCGCGAGCCCGACTTCGGTCCCGTCGCGTGCTGGCTGCACGGGCCTGCATGATCGACGAGGTGCGCCGCAGGATGATCGAGGAGGGGGTCGACGCCCTGGTGCTGCGCCCCTCTCCCGACTTCCGCTACCTGGGGGGCCAGGGCGAGGGGTATCTCGTCCTGGACCTCCACGGCCCGCCGGCGGCGGCGGCCGGACCGCTGGAGGCCGCGGCACTCATCCCCGCCTCCGCCCGCCGCGTCGGGGTGGACTCCGAGATGCGGGCCTGGGAGCTGTTCTCGCTACGGGTGGAGGCCGAGCTCGTGCTGGCCTCGGCCGTGCTCGCCCCACTCCGGCTGCACCGGGGGGCCGCGGAGGTCGCGGCGACGGAACGCGCCGCCTCCGCGGCGGACGCCGTCCTGCTCATGGCCCGCGAGCTGGCCTGGTTCGGCACCACCGAGCGCGCGATGGCGCGGCGGCTGTGGGCCATGATGGTCGAGACCGGGTGCGAGGAGGTGCTGTCGGTGCTCGTGGCGGCCGGCGAGCACAGCTCCGTCCCCCGGCACGTGCCGTGCGACCGCGTGATCAACCCGGGCGACGCGCTCCTGGTCTCGGTGTGCGGCAGATGGGGCGGCCACTGCTCGGAGGTGGCCCGCGTCTTCGCGGTGGCCGAGCCACCGGAGGACTTCGAGGCGATGTACTCGGTCGTCCTGGCCGCGCAGCGCGCCGCCCTCGACTCGCTGCGGCCCGGCGTGCCGGCGGCGGAGGCCGGGCGGGCCGCCCGGGAGGTGATCGAGGGCAGCGGCTACGGCCACTACGCCGCGGAGCGGCCCGGCCGGGGCGTCGGCCTCGGCCACGACGAGGGTCCCTGGCTCGTCCCGGGCGACACGACGGTGCTCGCCGCCGGGATGACGGTCTGCGTCGAACCGGCGATCTACCTGCCCGAGCTGTTCGGCGCGCGGGTGGCCGACGTCGCGGTGTGCGCCCCCTCGGGGGCACGCCGGCTCAGCGGCAGCTCGCAGGCCCTGCACGTCATCGACCACTGAGCCGGGCGGCCGGCGGGGGGCGGGCGGCGTGCGGGCGCTCCGGATGATCAGTGAAGGGGGTCACCACTCCACGGCGTTCCCGTCAAGTACGAGCCCGAGCGGCGACCGCACCATGTCCGGGCTCCGCCACCCATCGCCGGGGAGGGCCGCGGGACCGGCACTCCCGGCGAGGTCGGCGCCGCCCCGCAGCTCGCGCCGGAGCTCCAGGGCGTGATGCAGGTAGTTCTGTGCCAGCCGGGTACGGCCCGCCGACCGGTGCAGCTCGCCGAGTGTCTGGACCGTGGCCGCCTCCCCGCTCCGGTCGCCGAGCCGCTGGAAGATCAGCAGCGACCGCTCCAGCTTGTCGGAGGCGTGCGACCGGTCGCCGCGGACGACCTGGAGCCCGCCCAGGTTCTGCATCGCGTAGGCCCCGCAGTGGAGGTCACCGAGACCTTCGAAGATGTCCAGCGCGCGTCCCTGGAAGCGCATCGCCCGGTCGGGCTCGGCCACCAGGGCGTGGAAGTGTCCGAGCTGCATGGACACGCAGCCCTCCCGGTGGGGGTCGCCGAGCCGCCGGGCCAGCCCCAGCGCCTCGCCCAGCCATCTGGACGCCTGGTGCAGGTTGCCGGAGGCCAGGCAGACCCGCCCGATCGCCTGCCGCGCGTAGGCCTCGCCGCTCTGATCGCCCATGGCCAGGAACATGGCCAGAGCCTGCCGGAAGTAGGTCAGCGCCCTGAGATGCTCGCCGCAGAACTGGTTGACCGCCCCGAGCCCGCAGATCGAGGTCGCCTCGCCCCGGGCGTCCCCCAGCTCGTGGAAGATCGTGAGGGCTCTGCGGAACATCTCCGTCGCCTCGGCGTAGCGGTCCTGGTAGAGGCACACCTGGGCGAGGCCGCGGAGCATGGCCGCCTCGCCGTGGCGGTCCTGTGCCAGGCGCGCGGCCTCCAGGGCGACCCGGTGGGTGGACTGCCACTCCTCGAAGTGGCAGCGCAGGTCGTAGTAGGGGACGAGGGCCGCGGCGAGCCCCCACGCCGACTCGGCCAGCCCCGCGTCGGCGGCCAGGCGCACCGCCCCCACGAGCGTGTCGTGCTCGGCGTCCAGCCACGACAGCGGGTCGGCGGTCAGGCGCCCGAGGGTGTCGGCGGGCAGGTTCCAGCGGGTGGCCCCGGCCGCGGACAGGCTGAAGAGCGTGGTCGGCAGCCGCGCCGTGGCGCTCTCGGCGGTGGCCATCCAGGCCCCGAGCACCCTGACGAGGGCGTTCCGCTCCAGGAGGCCGCCGGCCTTCTCCCTGGCGTTGCAGCGGACCAGGTCGTGCAGCCGGTAGCGCGGCTGGCCGATCGGGTCGGTGCCGACCAGCCGGAGCAGGTTCACATCGACCAGGACGTCCGTCACGTCGTCGGCCCGGTGCCGGTCCAGCGCGGCGTCGACCACCCAGCCGGGCAGGGACTGCGGGCCCAGCAGGCCCAGCGCCCGCAGGGCCAGGGCCGCGTCGTCGGGCAGCAGCCGGTAGCTCCGGTCGAGGCTGACCCGCACCTCCAGGTCGCCGGCCCGCAGCTCGCCGAGCCGGTTCGACTCGTCGTCCAATCGCCGCCCCAGCACCTCCAGCGACCAGCCGGGCCGCCCCGCCAGCCGCGCTCCGGCGATCCTGACGGCGAGCGGCAGGTATCCGCAGGAGCGGAGGATCGCCACGGCGGCCTCCCGCTCCCTCTCCAGCCGCTCCGGGCCCACGATCCTGCCCAGGAACTCCTCCGCCTCGCCGGGCGGCAGGACGTCCAGTTCGAGCCGGAGGGCGCCGGGCAGCTCCGTGATCCGCCGCCGGCTCGTCACGAGCACCGCGCAGCCGCTGCCGGGCAGCAGCGGCCGCACCTGGGCGGCGCCGGCGGCGTCGTCGAGGACGACGAGCATCGGGCGTCCGGCCAGCAGGGACCGGTACAGGGCGGAGCGTTCGCGCACGGTGGCCGGCAGGCCGGCCTCGCCGACCCCCAGCGCCCGCAACGCCTCGGCCAGCAGCTCGCCCGGGTCGGGCGGGACCGGCTCGGTCCCGCCGAGGTCCAGGTAGAGCTGCCCGCCCGGATATCCGGCCCGTACGGCGTGCGCGCAGTGCACCGCCAGCGCCGACTTGCCCACGCCCGGCGCCCCCATCACCACGACGATCAGGGGCGGCCCGTCCGGCGGGCGCTCCACGGGGGACAGCGCCCGGGTGAGGACGGCGACGGCCTCGGCCCGGCCGGTGAAGTCCGGCACGTCCGGGGGGAGCTGGTGGGGGGTGGAGACGGCCGCCGCGACGGGCGGCAGAGGGTGCGGCACAGCCGCGACGGCGGGCGGGAGGGCGGGCCCGGCCACGGCGGGCGGGGGCTCGCCCGCCAGGACGGCCGCGTGCGCCCGGCGCAGGTCCGCGCCGGGTTCGATCCCGAGCTCGGCGACCAGCTGCCGCCGGACCGTGGTGTAGGCGTGCAGGGCCTCGGCCTGCCGTCCGCTCCAGTGCAGGGCGAACATCAGCCGCTGCCAGAGGTCCTCCCGGAAGGGATGCTCCTTCAGCAGCCCGCGCAGCTCGCCGATCGCGTCGGTGTACTCGCCCCGGGCCATCCTCAGGGCTATCAGCTCTTCGGCGGCGGCGAGCCGTACCTCCGCCAGCGCCTGCAGCCGCCCGTCCCAGAGCGGGCTGGCCGGCAGGTCGGCCAGCGGGGTGCCGTGCCACAGCGCGAGCGCCCGGCGGAGCCGGTCGAAGGACTCCTCCGTACGGCCGGCCGCGCGCGCCCCGGCGATCAGGTCCTCGAACAGCAGCGCGTCGAGCTGGCCGGTCGACAGCTCGATCACGTAGCCGGGCGGCCGGGCCTGGATCCGGGCACCGGCCGCCTCCAGCACGCCGCGCAGCGAGCTCACGTAGGTGCGGATGTTGGCGTGGGCGGAGCGCGGCCGGTGCCGGGGCCACAGCACCTCGGCGAGCAGGTCCGCGCCGACCACACGGTTGGCGTCGAGCAACAGCGATGCCAGCAGGATTCGGGGTTTCGTGCCGGCGATGCGGAGGGAGCGTCCCGAGGTCCGGACGTCCAAACCACCGAGCACGCTGAATGTGGGCTGATCAACCACCATGACCGCACTTACTCCTCGTATGGAGGCGCTGCAACCATTCATCGGGTTGTGTGCTATGAGCCGGATAGGCCTTTATACAGATTTTGGATGATTTTTGTACCGGCAATCCAGACCCTGGACCCCAGCAAGAGCCTTTCGAGAGATCCAACAGACAGTGCACGGTGCCGGTCAAGGCTTCGCCCCCGGGACCTGTGGAAAGGATCCGCATGAGACTCAGAGGGGTGCTCACGGTGGGGTTCGCCCTGCTGCTCAGCCTCGCGGGCGGCGCCGTCATGGCTCCGGGCGCCGGTGCGGGGGTGCTGGGGGACCCTGTGCCGAACAGCAGCGAGACCGATCCCGCCCCGGACGACGGGGCGGCCCTCCTGGCGACGAACTTCCAGCTGCCCTTCCCCTGCGGGCAGAGCTGGACGGGTAACTCCAGCGCGAGCAGCGCGCACCAGTCGTGGGAGATCGACTTCAACCGGGGTGGCACCGCCGACGCCGACCTGGGAGACCCCGTCGTCGCGGCCGCGGCCGGCACGGTGGTCATCTCGGCCCACCAGGGGTCGACCAACGGATACGGGAACCTCGTCAAGATCGACCACGGTGGCGGCTGGTCCACCTACTACGCGCACCTGAACGTGCGCTCGGTGAGCGCGGGCGTCCAGGTCTCCCAGGGCCAGCAGATCGGCACCGTCGGCAACACCAGCAAGCCCGGCAACTACATCTCACCCCACCTGCACTACGAGGTCCGGATGGGCAGCAGCTACCCGTCCAACATCCAGAAGGCCGTCTTCAACGGGACCACGTTCGGCTACCCGGTCCAGACCGTGACCTCCAACAACTGCGGCGGCAGCACCAACCCGCACACCCCGCAGTCGGTCTGCGGCAGCGGCTACGACGTGGTCGACTCCGCCGCCCTGGGCACGGCCGGCACCGTCTACCTGCTCTACAACAACACCAACGGCTACAACTGCGTGACCACCATCAAGCGCTCGTCGATCGGCACGGCGACGGCCACCAGCGCCTATCTGGAGGTCCAGGGCAGCAGCCGGATCACCGACTCCGGCGACTTCGCCTACTACGCCGGTCCGGTGCGCGCCTCCGGTGCCGGCAAGTGCGTCAAGTGGGGCGGCAAGGCCGGCGCCTCCAGCTACGACAGCCCCTTCGAACACTGCGGCAGCTGATGCCCGGGGCCGCCTCCGCCCGCACCGGCCGGGGGCGGCCCTTCAGCGGATCCCCACTCCCTGAGGAGAATCTGTGCAGGCCCGACTCCGTCGTTCAGCCGTGCTGCTGGCCGGTTCGCTCATCCCCCTCTCGCTCCTGGTGGGGCGGCCCGCGAGCGCCGCTCCGGCCGACCCCATGACCGACGCCTTCGCCCGCGCGGCCGCGACCTACGAGATCCCCCGCGACCTGCTCGTCACCCTCGGATACGCCGAGACCCACCTCGACGGACACCACGGCGAGCCCAGCGCCAGCGGCGGCTACGGAGTGATGCACCTGGTCAGCAACCCCACCGCCCACACCCTGGAGCGCGCGGCCGCACTGACCGCTCAACCGCTCTCGGCGCTGAAGAGCGACGACGCGGCCAACATCACCGGCGGCGCCGCGGTGCTGCGTGCCTACGCCGACGAGCTCGGGCTGGACGCCGCCGCCCGCAAGGACGCCGGCAAGTGGTACACGGCGGTGGCCCGGTACGGCAACGCCTCCTCCCCCGAGGTGGCCCGGCTGTACGCCGACACCGTCTACGAGCTGCTCGCCGCCGGCGTGCGCGCCACCACCCCCGGCGGCCAGGCGCTGACCGTGACCGCGCAGGCGGTACAGCCCGACCGCGGCGACTACGCCAAGGCCCCGGACCTGGACAGGACCTTCGCGGCCGCGGCCGTCGACTACCCCTCGGCGCACTGGGTCCCGGCCAGCTCCAGCAACTACGCCGTCTCCAACCGGCCGGCGAGCGACCCGATCGACCGCATCGTCATCCACGTGACCCAGGGCTCCTACGCCGGCACGATCTCCTGGTTCCAGAATCCCGCCGCCCAGGTCTCGGCGCACTACGTCGTCCGCTCCTCCGACGGCGACATCACCCAGATGGTCCGTGAGAAGGACCGCGCCTGGCACGCCCGTGACTACAACAGCCGGTCGGTCGGCATCGAGCACGAGGGCTACGTCGACAACGCCTCCTGGTTCACCGACACGATGTACCGCGCCTCGGCGGCGCTGACCCGCAGCATCGCCGACCGGTACGGCATCCCCAAGGACCGCACCCACATCGTCGGGCACGTCGAGGTCCCGGGCAACGACCACACCGACCCCGGCCCGTACTGGGACTGGACCAAGTACATGCAGTACGTCGGCGGCAGCGGCGGCGGCACCAACCCGCACACCCCCGAGTCGGTCTGCGGCAGCGGCTACACGGTGATCGACTCCGCCGCCCTGGGCACGGCCGGCACCGTCTACCTGCTCTACAACAGCGCCACCGGCTACAACTGCGTCGCCACCCTGAAGAAGACCTCCCTCGGCACGGCGACGGCCACCAGCGCCTACCTGGAAGTCCAGGGCAGCAGCCGGATCACCGACTCCGGCAACTTCGCCTACTACGCCGGCCCGGTGCGCGCCGCCGCGGCCGACAAGTGCGTCAAGTGGGGCGGCAAGGCCGGCGCCTCCAGCTACGACAGCCCCTTCGAGCACTGCGGATAGCCGGCCGGGCACGCCTCGGACGGCTCACCGCCCGCAGGTGATCGATGACGGGGGCGCGGCCGCGAGGCGGGGGCCGCGGCGGCCGCCCCCGTCCGCCGGGCCGGCACCCGGGCCGGCGGACGCGCACCCCCGTCGGGGATGATCAGCAGGTCGGCACGTCCGGCGATCGGGCCGGGAGCGCGCCGGCCTCACCACGTATCGGCCTCACCGCATGCCGACTTCACCG
Source organism: Streptosporangium sp. NPDC003464 (assembly GCF_053588315.1). Taxonomy (NCBI): domain Bacteria; kingdom Bacillati; phylum Actinomycetota; class Actinomycetes; order Streptosporangiales; family Streptosporangiaceae; genus Streptosporangium; species Streptosporangium sp. NPDC003464. The sequence continues at coordinate 39,175 of NZ_JBSFPS010000040.1, forward strand.
CGTGCTGGCCTCGCCGCGTGCCGACTTCACCGCGTATCGGCCTCACCGCATGCCGACTTCACCGCGTATCGGCCTCACCGCGTGCCGGCCTCACCGCGTGCCGGCCTCCCACCGTTTACTGCTCCGGTGGGGTGACCCGGCGCACCAGGATCCCGGCCCGGGCCGCGTGCGCGGCCATCGCGGCCACCCGGTCGGCGAGGGCGGAGTCGATCGGCTCCGCGGTGACGAGCATCCGGTAGTAGAACGGGGCGGCCACCATCCGGATCACCTCCTCCGCGTCGGTGTCGGCGGGCACCTCCCCACGGTCGATGGCCCGCCGGACCAGGAGCGAGGTCTCCCGGATCCGGGACGCCACGACCGCCGACAGGGTTTCGCGGGCGGCCGGGTCGCGGGCCGCGGCCGCCACCATGACGTCGAGCCAGACGCGCTGGGCCACGTGCGCGTAGATCGTCAGGAAGGCCCCGGCCAGAGCCCGCAGGTCGGTCTCGAGATCCCCCGAATCGGGGAAGGACTCCCCCCCGCTGGGCACGCCCGCGTCGTCGGCGAACCGGTGCGCCAGATCCTGGATCACCCCCTCCAGGTTGGTCCATCGCCGGTAGACGGTGGAGGTCGCCACCCCCGCCCGCATCGCGATCTTCTCCATGCTCGTCTCGGCGTAGCCGTGCTCGACCAGTTCGGCCAGCGTGGCGTCCAGTACGGCGGCGCGGTTGCGCGCCGTACGGCCGCCCGGCCGCCGCTTGGACTCCAAATGCGAACCGTCTTGCATTAAGTCCCCCCTCCTGTCATCATCCAGATTAACGCAAACTTGTTCGCATTAGCCGGGAGATTTGAGCGCGGCGCGGCGGCGGCCCCCGGCATGGAGCATGCGACTAACGCTAATTTCCTCACTTGACCCATTAGATCCTTGCCCGCTATAACTAATGCATCATCACGGCATGGAGGCATGTGAAATGAACACCCCTCGTGTGGCACACCGGTATGTGGACGTCGACGGAGTCCGTGTCTTCTACCGGCAGACCGGCCCGGCGGACGCGCCCGCGCTCCTCCTCCTGCACGGCTTCCCCTCGGCCTCGCACCAGTTCCGGCGGCTGATGGACGCCCTCGGCGACCGGTACCGGCTGATCGCCCCCGACTACCCGGGTTTCGGGCTCACCGAGGCCCCGGAGGACTTCACCTACTCCTTCGACCGGCTGGCCGACGTCGTCGAGGGCTTCGTGACGGCGCTGGGGCTGGACAGGTTCGTGATGTACACCTTCGACTTCGGCGGCCCCGTCGGTTTCCGGCTGGCCACCAGGCACCCTGAGTGGATCGCCGGGCTGATCGTCCAGAACGCCAACCTCTACGAGGAGGGCCTGTCGGACCTCGCCCGGGGCATGATCGCCAACCGGCCCGGCGTCGAGGGGGCCGAGGCCAACGTCAGGCAGATCCTCGAACTGCCGGTCACCCGGGGCCAGTACGAGGGCGGCACCACCGACGTCGAGCTCGTCGCCCCCGACGGCTGGATCCTCGACCAGCACTTCCTGGACCTTCCGGGCCGGAAGGAGGCCCAGGTCGACCTGGCCCTCGACTACCACTCCAACGTGGCCCGCTACCCCGAGTGGCAGCAGTGGCTGCGCGACCACCGGCCGCCCACTCTCATCGTGTGGGGCCGGGGCGACGCCTTCTTCCCGGAGGCCGGCGCCCGCGCCTACCTCCGGGACCTGCCGGAGGCGGAGCTCCACCTCTTCGACACCGGTCACTTCGCCCTCGAGGAGAACCTCCCCGAGATCGCCCCCCTCATCGCCGACTTCGTCGACGGCCTCCGGAAGGACGCTCCCATGAAGATCGCAGTCATCGGTGCCGCCGGAAACCTCGCCGGCGCCGTCGCCCGGGAGGCCGCCGCCCGGGGTCACCTGATCACCGCGCTGGGCAGGGACACCATGGACGTCACCGACCCCGCCTCGGTCAAGGACGCGGTCGCCGGACATGACGCCGTGGTGGCCGGGGTCAAGGGCCCGGACCGGTTGGTGCCCCGGGGCGCACAGGCGCTGCTCGAAGGGCTCCCGCTCGCCGGGGTGAACCGCCTGATGTTCATCGGCGGCGGCGGGAGCCTGGAGTACGCCCCCGGGCAGCGCTACGTGGACTCCCCGAACTTCCCGCCGGAGTATCTGGAGACCGCCCGCGACCAGACCGAGGCGCTGGAGATCCTCCGCGGGGCGGAGACCCCGGTCGAGTGGTCCTACGTCAGCCCGCCGCCGATGCACCTGGTACCGGGCGGGAAGACCGGTGTCTACCGGGCCGAGGCCGGCGACACCCCCATCACCGACGAGAACGGGGAGAGCCGCATCTCCGTCGGCGACTACGCCTGCGCGATCGTCGACGCCCTGGAGAAGGGCTCCTTCGTCCGCGAGCGCTTCACCACCGCCTACTGACCGGCGGCGCGCTCGGAGCCCGCGGCCCCTCGCGCGGGCACCGGCACGAGATGGGATCACCGGCCGTCACGGGCCGCGGACGCGCCGGCCCTGCATCGATCCCCGGCGGACCGGCCCTGCCCGGCCCGCCGGGGATCGACATGTGTCAGCCCGCGCCCGCGCGGGGGATCGAGATGCGTCAGCCCGCGCCCGCGCGCCCGTCGCGCGAGGCGGCGGCGGGAAGCGGGGCGGCCGTCAGGCCTGGCGCCACCGCGCCATGCTGCCGGCCCCGTGCACGCGCAGGTCCGGCGCGGCCTCCAGCGCCTTCTCCGCGCCGCCGGGGGTGTAGGTGACGATGAGGCGCAGCGGGCGCCAGGTCGCGTTGAAGGTCGAGTGGTAGGCGCCGGCCGGGATGTGGACGGTGTCGCCCTCCTTGATCGGGAACGGCTCGCCGTCGTCGACCATCTGCACGGCCTCGCCGGAGATCACGTAGATGATCTCCTCGGCGTCGGGGTGGTTGTGCCGGGCGTGCCCCTGGCCGGGGTTGATTATCACCTCGCCGAACGTGCCGGTCGCCCCCTGGACGGTCGACGGGGTGACGAACCACTTGATCGCCCCCCAGTCGAAGGCCATCGTGGGAACCGCGTCGGGACTCACATGCATGCGATCTCCTGAGATCTCAGAACTTCATCGACTTGAAGGCCCTGACCTGCTCGGTGACGGCGCGCTCGGTCGGCAGCCGCTCGACCGACGACGCGCCGAAGAAGCCCACGACCCCCTCGGTGCGCGACAGCACGTAGGCCGCGTCCTCGGGCTCGGCGATCGGCCCGCCGTGGCAGAGCACGAGAATGTCGGGCCGGACGGCCACCGCGGCGTCGCGCATCGCCTGGACCCGCTCCACGGCCTCGTCCAAGCTCAGAGCGGTCCCCGCACCGATGCTGCCCTTGGTGGTCAGCCCGACATGCGGGACCAGGACGTCGGCGCCCGCCTCGGCCATGGCGCGTGCCTGGTCCTCGTCGAAGACGTAGGGCGCGCTCAGCAGGTCGCGCTCACGCGCCAGCCGGACCATCTCGACCTCCAGGTCGTAGCCCATGCCGGTCTCCTCCAGGTTCTGGCGGAAGACCCCGTCGTACAGGCCCACGGTCGGGAAGTTCTGCACGCCGGCGAAGCCCATGGCGGCGAGCTGGTCGAGGAACCTGGGCATCAGCCGGAACGGGTCGGTGCCGCACACCCCGGCCAGGACCGGGGTGTCCCGGACGACGGGGAGCACCTCCGCCGCCATCTCGACGACGATCTGGTTGGCGTCGCCGTAGGGCAGCAGCCCGGCCAGCGAGCCGCGGCCCGCCATCCGGTAACGGCCGGAGTTGTAGATGATGATCATGTCGACGCCGCCGGCCTCGGCGCACTTGGCCGACAGGCCGGTGCCCGCGCCCGCCCCGATGACCGGGCGGCCCTCGGCGACGGTCCGGCGGAGTCGGGCGAGGATGTCTCCGCGGTTCACCGCGTCCCTCCCGAAGAGATCATCTGGTGTAGCCGGTCGGCCGCCGCGCGGCCGAATCCGGGGTCGTTGACGTGCAGGTCGAGCTCCTTTATCTCGACGGCCGTGCCGCGCAGGCCGTCCGTCAGGGCCTCGAAGCAGGCCTCGTCCGCCTTGGGGTCGTGGAAGGCGCCGCCCGGGGCGTCGAGGGCGGAGACCCCGCCGCGCGGGAGGAACAGCGTCACCGGACCGGTGGCGCCGCGCAGCTTCCCGGCCACCCGGCGGCCGAGCTCGCCCATCTCCTCGGCGGTGGTCCGCATCAGCGTCACGGTCGGGTTGTGCACGTAGAGCGTGCGCCCCTCGAAGCGCTCGGGCACCGTGTCCCGGGGGCCGAAGTTGACCATGTCCAGCGCGCCGGGGGCGACCACCTGGGGCACGCCCGCCGCACCGGCCGCGGTCAGCCGCTCCGGACCGGCCGACAGCACGCCGCCGACCAGGTCGTCGGCCAGCTCGGTGGTGGTGAGGTCGAGCACGCCCGCCAGCAGCCCGCTCGCGGCGAGCCCCTCCAGCGCCCGCCCGCCGGACCCGGTCGCGTGGAAGACGAGCACCTCGTAGCCGAGCTCCTCCAGGCGCTCCCGGGCCGCGTCCACCGCGGGCGTGGTCACGCCGAACATGGACGCGGCGACGAGCGGGCGGTCGTCGCCGCCGGCCGGGACCTCGGCGCTCGCCATGCCGGCCACGGCGGCGGCCGCGTTGCCGAGGACGCGCCTGGAGAGCCGGTTGACGCCGGCGATGTCGACGACGCTGTACATCAGCGTCACGTCCTTGGCGCCCACGTAGGGGGCCACGTCACCGGAGGCCATGGTCGACACGATGACCTTCGGCAGGCCGATCGGCAGATCGCGTACGGCCCGGGCCGCGATCGAGGATCCGCCGCTGCCGCCGACCGCGAGCACGCCGTCGAGCCGGCCCTCGCCGTACAGCTCGGCCAGGATCGCCGCGGCGCCCTCGCCCATCGCGGCGACGGCGGCGCCCCGGTCCCCCGCCGCGCGCAGCGCCCCGGCCTCGGCCCCGGCGGCCCGGGCCACCCGGTCGTTGCCGATGTCGGCGGTCACCTGCGCCCGGCCGACCCCGGCGTCGACCAGGACGACCTCGCAGCCGAGCCCGCGCAGGCGCTCACGGAGCCAGGCGTACTCCTGTCCCTTCGTGTCCAGCGTCCCTACCAGGCAGATCGTCGGCATCTCACGCCACGCCCCTCCGTCCGCAGACCTTCCCCGCCGCCGGTCGCTCCCGGGGGCGGGCGCGCCGGCCCCGGTAGACGGTCCCCGCCGGCCGGAGGCCCGTACCGGGCCTGGCGTTGACATGCCCCGCCGGCGGGTGCCGCACTCTCCGGTGCCGGCCTCCCTCCCCCCGCGCCGGGATCACGGCCCGGCGACCCTGCGGCCCGACGGCCCGGAAACCCGGAAGCCATGCGACCCGGAGGCCCGGCGGCCGGGTCAGTCTTGCCGCCCCGGGAGCGGCCGGTCAGTCCTGCCGCTCCGGGATCCGGCCGTTCTGCAGGGCGTTGGGCACCGCCCTGGCGACCAGGTCCGGGATCACCGCGCCCAACTCGGCCGGCTCCCAGCGGGCGCCCTTGTCCACCTCCGGGCCCGCGTGCCAGCCCTCGGCCACGCTGATCACGCCGCCCCGCACGTTGAAGACCCGGCCGGTGATCCCCCGGGCCTCCGCGCAGGCCAGCCAGACCGCCAGCGGCGCCACGTCCTCGGGACGGAGCTCGTCGAAGCGGCCGCCGGCGCTCAGGTTCTCCGTCATGCGGGTCAGCGCGGTGGGGGCCAGCGCGTTGACGGTCACGCCGTAGCGGGCCAGTTCCTGGGCGGCGATGACCGTCAGCGACGCGATGCCCGCCTTGGCGGCTCCGTAGTTGCTCTGCCCTGGATTGCCGTAGATGCCGGACGAGGAGGTGGTGTTGATGATCCGCGCGTCGACCGGGACGCCCGCCTTGGACCGCTCGCGCCAGTAGGCCGCGGCGTGGCGCATCGGCGCGAAGGTGCCGCGCAGGTGGACCCGGACGACGGAGTCCCACTCCTCGATCGTCATGTTGACCAGCATCCGGTCCCGCAGGATGCCGGCGTTGTTGACCAGGACGTGCAGGTCGCCGTAGTGGTCGACGGCCGCCCGCACCAGCCGGCCCGCGCCCTCGAAGTCGGAGACGTCCTCGCCGTTGACGATCGCCTCACCGCCCATCGCGCGGATCTCCTCGACGACCTGTCCGGCCGGCCCGGCCGACGAGCCCGTGCCGTCCACCTCCGCGCCCAGATCGTTGACCACCACCCGGGCCCCGTGGCGCGCGAACTCCAGCGCGTGCCCGCGTCCGATCCCCCGGGCGGCCCCGGTGACGATCACCACCCGCCCCGCCACGATCCCGCTCATCCGGCCTCCCGGTCCCAGAACCCAGCTCCAGGGAGCGTCTCGGAGACCCCGGCCGATGTCAACGACGCGGGCCCGCCGGGTGACGGCGCGGCGGGTCAGCCGTCCAGCGGGTTCCGGCGGGCGGCCTCCCTCATCCCGCGCGGCCTGCCCAGAGCAGGCCGCGCAGGGTGAGGGCGCGCACGGTGGGATGTGTCAGATCGGCGAGGTTGTGGCCGATCGCGGAGAAGAAGACCCGGCCCGCGCCCCAGCGGCGGGTCCACACCACGGGCATGGGGACGGGCACGGCGTGCGGGCCGCCGCCTGAGGGGGCCAGCGTGGTGGTGGCGAGGACGTCGTTGAGGGAGTCGGTGAGCATCCAGTACTGCTCGGTGCGGACGGTGAAGCCGTCCAGCCCGGCGACGATCGGGTGGTCGGCGCGGGCCGGGTCGATGACGACGTCGTATTCGAGGAAATGCTCGGGGTGGGACAGGAAGAGGCCGCCGACCATCCGGTGGTAGTCACGGTCGTCGAAGGCGGCCACCACTCCCCCGTGCCACCCCGCGAACCCGGTGCCCGCCTCGACGGCCGCCAGCAGCCCGGCGGACTGCCGCCCGCTGAGCGTGCCGCCCGTCCAGCACTGCACGATGAGATCGGTGGCGGCCGGCAGGTCGGCGTCGGCGTAGACGTCGAGGTCGCCGGCGACGGTGACCTCGAAACCCGCCTCGGCGAGCCCGGGGATGAACAGGCCGGTCGCCTCGTCGGGGACGTGCCCCTCCCAGCCTCCCCGGACGACGAGCGCGTGTCTGGTCATGCCCTGCTCCCCGGCTGGTCCCGGACCCGGTGCGGCTCCGCCATGTGTGGGGTCCGTCTTGGTCGATCTGGCCGCTGCCATCCCAGCGCCACCGCCGGGTCCGCGTCAACCGGGCGACGCGGCCAGGCACCGGCACGGGGCGGTCGGCGGCGTCCTCGGACGTGGGCCTGACGGGCCCGCGTCCACGGACGGGACGGGCCCCGTGCCGCACGGTCAGGACCGTGCGGCAC